>JBDTOB010000019.1:0-17883 GCA_039933435.1 Acidobacteriota bacterium
CCATCGCCGCGGCCGGGCGTGCCGGGGTGCGGGTCAGCGTCGATCTGAACTACCGGAAGAAGCTGTGGACCGAGGCGCAGGCCCGGGAGACCATGCGGCCGATGATGCGCGGTGTCGACGTGGTGATTGCCAACGAGGAGGATCTCCAGTCGGTGCTCGGCGTGCACGTGCCCGGCACCGACGTCACCAGCGGCCAGTTGAACCTGGAGGGCTTCCGCCAGGCGGCGGAGGAAGTGTCGCGCGAGTTCGGCGCGTCGATGGTGGCGATCACGCTGCGGGAGAGCCTCTCGGCGAGCGACAACGGCTGGAGCGCGGTGCTCTGGGACGCGAAGGCCAGGACGCTGATTGAGAGCCAGCGCTACGACGTCCGGCTGGTCGATCGGATTGGCGGCGGCGACAGCTTTGCCGCGGGATTGATCTACGGCCTGGCGAGCGGCCGGCCGGCCGCCGACGCGCTCCGCTTTGCGGTCGCGGCCAGCGCGCTCAAGCAGACCATTCCCGGCGACTTCAACCGCGTCTCGGTGGAGGAAGTGGACCGGCTGGTCGGCGGCGACGGGTCGGGCCGGGTCCAGCGCTGAGGCCGGGGCCGCTTACCGCGGGCCGTCCAGCAGGTCGCGGCGAGGCGCGGTCCATGGCGGTACGAACGGGGGACAGCCGCCGCTGCCGCTGCCGAGCCGCAGGGCGCTGAAGTTGCCGCGGACGTCGCTGTCGAACCGCAGATCCAGGATCGCGTCTCGCCGGATGGCCGGCGCACGCCCGAACCGCAGCCATGCGGCGGCGGCGCAGTCGCTGTCCGCCAGCGTGCGCAGCCGGGCGATCGAGGCGTGCAAGTCGTCCCGCCACGCCACGGCGTCCCGGCCCCTGGGGTCGGTTCCGGCGGCCCGTTCCAGGCGGTCGGAGGCGCAGCTCGACGCCGGCACCCAGGCCGGCGCCAGCGACAGCGTACCGGCGACCGTGCGGAGATCGTCTCCCCCGGCGTCCCTCGACAGCACCAGGATGAACCAGCAGACCGGCATCCCGGGATCCGGCGTCTTGATGACGTCCACGGCCTGACCGCCCCCGGCGGCGGCCAGTGCCCGCGCCGTGACCACCTGCGACAGTCCGAGCATGCCGACCATGAAGCCGGCCGTGGCCGCGAGCGCCGCCGCGGCGCGGGCGCGGCGCGTCCACGGCCGCATCAAGGCGGTCGCCAGTGCCGCCGCCACCGCCATCGTCAGCACGGCGCCCGGGAGCAGCACGCGCGTTACGACCACCACCGCCATCAACCCGGCGATCGCGCCGCCGATACTCAGCCGCTGCCAGGCGCGCTCGGCGTTGAGGATGCCGGCCGTTCCAAGCGCGATCCAGATCCAGGGCTCGAAAATGAAGACCGCGTCGCCGTAGTACCAGCGGCTGCCGAACGGGAAGAACGGGTGGACGCCGTAGCTGTTGAAGCCGTCGAGCGCGAGATGCGCGACCAGGTTGACGCCGACGAGCAGCGCCAGCGCCCTCCAGGCGGCGGCCGGGAGCGCCCGCGCCGCGGGCCACAGGTACCGCAGGATCGCGAAGCCCGCGGCAAAGACGGCAAGGCCCGCCAGCGTGTGCGTGTAGCCGCGGTGATGGAGCAGGTAGCCGAGTGGCCCTGGCGTAATCCAGGTGTAGGCGAGGTCGATGTCGGGCAGATTGGCCGCCACCATCGCCGTGCCGAGCCAGACGCGCCGCCGCAGCTCCGGAGGCGGCGATGCCAGCTCGGCGACCGCCAGGCCGAAGAGGGAGTGAGTGATGTTGTCCACGCGCTCCGGCGTCAGTGTTCCATCGGGATGCCGAACGCGTAGAGCGTGTTGTCGTAGGTCACCACATAGACCTGGCCGGCGCCGGCGGAGAGGCCGGCCCGCGCGAACGAGGTGATGGTGGCGCCGCTGTTCCACAGCTCCTTGCCGGTCGTGGCGTCGAGGGCGTAGAGCACCGCCGGGGTCGAGCGCCTGGCACGCTCCGGCGCCGTCAGCGACGCGCCCGCGGCGGACCTGTATTCGCCGCTCGAGGCAACGAAGGCGATGCCGTTGACGACCATCGGCGCAAGCGGCGAGACCAGCGGCCGCGACGTCCAGCCCTGCTCGAGGCTGAGTGCGCCGTTGCGGTCGACGAGCTTGAACGCCGCGACCCTGCCGGACGCCGCGACCGCGGCCCCGCCCCGGCCGGCCGCCGGCGGCGCAGACGCGGCGGCCAGCATCGGCGCCAGGATCCATCGCGTCCCCTGATCCTCCCAGGTCGCCAGCGCGCCGCCGGCGCCTGGCGCGGAGAAGACGGCGGTGACGTGGAGCGGCGTCTGGTGGTCGGCGCCGCCCAGACTGCTGCCGTCGAGCAGGTAGAGCCGGCCGTCGCCGCCGGTCACGGCCACGAGATCGCGTTCCTTGTAATGGAAGGCCATCGGCGAGCTGTTGAAGTCGGCCTTCTCCGCGGTGAACCAGTCCTTGCGCTCGAGAGAGTGCCGATCGAGCGCGACCACGGCATTGGCCAGGCCGCCGGGCCGGAGAGCCGCGCGCCTGGAACCGTCGGCGCCGACGGCGGCATAGAGCGTCCCGTCCGCGCCAAAGGCAACGCCGCCCTGGCCCGCGACCGGTCCGCCACCCGTCTTCCAGGTGGAGACCTTGCGGTCCTTGTCTGCCAGGTCCAGCGCCCAGACGGCGTTGGGTGCGGCGCCGCACTCGCCGGACGTCGCGGCATAGACGACACCATCGACGAAGACCAGGCTGGAGGCGCGGGCACTTGGCGGCAGGAACGGCGTCGGCGGTTCCGCGTCCGAGCCGTTGCTCGACCGCAGCGTGTGCAGCAGGCCGTCAGAGCCAACGGCATAGATGGGATCGACGCCGCCGAACGGCACCGGTGCGACCGCCGGCGAGGCCGGCTTGGCCGGAGGCGCCACCGGCCCTGCCGGCGCGATCGCGCCCCGCCCCTGCGCGCCGCGTCCCTGCGGCGCCTCGCTGAGCACCGCCGCGCCGCGCCCCGGGTCGCCGACCGCGCTGCCGCTGCGGCCGCCGCGTCCTCGTCCGCCGGCAGCGCCCGCCGGCGCCGGTTCGAGCGGCGTGCGCCGGGTTGGCGTGGCCATCAGGCCGCCGGGGCAGGTGGTCGAGCTCGGCGGCGGCCCGCCGGTGTTGGCGGAGTAGTTCAGGTGCGTGGTCCAGTACGGCTTCGCCAGGTCGGTGTCGATCGCGAACACGCGATCGGCGCTGCCGCCGATGAAGGCGAGCGCCTTGAAGCCGCGAAAGCCGATCAGCCGGTCGAGGATGATCGGCTCGGTCAGCGAGTTCAGCTGCCGCTGTTCGTTGTCGAAGCGCGCCTTCCACAGGAAGCGCAGCTCGTGCCTGAGGACCGCGTCCTTCGTCAGCCGCGCATCAGAGCGCAGCCAGGCGCTGCGCTGGGCGTCGAAGCGGGCGGTGGTCCACTCGACGCTGCCGCGCCCCTGCGCGAACAGCGCGCCTCCCGCCGCCATGCCGGCCGCCGCGATCATCAGCCATGCGCCTCGTGCCATCGCCCGCTCTCTCCCCTTCATCGCGCCCCTGCCGTGGGCCGCTCGACGCCGAAGCAATAGAGCTTGCCGTCGTAGGTGCCGATGTAGACGCGGCCGTTGGCGACCGCGAGGCTGCTGAAATGGTTGAAGGTGGCGATCTGATCGCCGCTCGACCACAGTTCGTCCCCGGTCCGCGCATCGAGCGCGTAGAGCACGGCGCGGCTGCCGCGCGCGGCGCGGTTCACCGCGGTGTTGTAGGACAGCCCGATGTCGGCGGTGGCCTGCGTGGCATCCTCGCCGCTGCCGTAGCTGAAGACGACGCCGTTGGCGATCACCGCCGGCTCGGCGAGGTGCATGTTGCGCGACAGCCAGGCGGGCTCGAGCAAGGCCTTGCCGTTGGCCGCTGTGAACTTGAAGGCCGCCACCGCCCCCTGCGACACTTCCCCGTGCTCGATTGGGGCCTTGAACTTCGAGTGCTTCGGGCCCCAGAACGGCATCACGACCCAGCGCGTGCCGTCGCCGTCCTCCCAGGTCGAGAGCGCTCCCCAGATCCCGGCGGCGGCGAACTGCACTTCCTCGTTGCAGACGAGCGGCGTGCGGTAGGCCGCGGTCCGGTGATCCTCGCCGCCGAGCGCGCTGGTATCCAGCGCCCAGATGCGGCATTCCTTGCTCGACTGGACGGTGTATTCCCTGCCCTTGTAGTCGAACACCGGGCCGGTGACGTTCATGTCGAGGTCGCGCTTGCGCAGCCAGTAGGCGTTGGTCGGCGCGAACCAGTCCGTCAGCTCGAGCGCCTTGGTGGTGGGGTTCTGCTTCACCGCGACGATCGCCTGCCCGTAGATCTGCTGCTCGGGGTAGTAGTCGCCGTCGCCGCTGCCGGCGTAGACCGAGCCGTCCTTGCCGACCGACGGCCCCAGCCGCGGCCACAGGCCGCCGCTTCCGGGATTGAAGCTGCCGACCCGCTTCGTCGCCAGGTCGTAGGCGTAGAACTGGTTCGGGTTGCCGCCGCAGCCCTGCGCGGTGGTGGTGTAGAGGACGTTGTCCACGAGATTGAGCGCGTAGGGCTTGCCGTTGGCCGGCAGGAACGGTTCGGCGGGCGCCAGGTCCTCGCCGGTCGCGACGTCGAGCTGCCGCAGCCGCCCGTCCCAGGAGATCGCGTAGATGCGGTATTTCCCCGCCGCCGGCTCCGGCGCCACGACCGGCGTCGCGGTCAGCCCGCCGGGACAGAGCGGCCCGCCGCCGCGGCCACCGACCGGCTCCTGAAAGGTGCTGTCGAAATGGCGCTTCCAGATCTGCTTCCCGGCCACGACGTCGATGCCGTAGAGATTGTCCGAGACGCCCGCGAGCACGGCGATCTCCTTCGGCCCGCCGGAGGTCGCGACCTCGCTGACGATCAGCGGTGCGAACAGGTTGTGCAGCTGGCGCGGCTGGTTGTCGGTCTGCACCGTCCACAGCAGCTTCATGCCCTGGACGGTCTCGGGCGTGATCAGCGTCTCGTGGCGCTGCCACGACGAGCGGCGCGCGTCACCGCCGTCGGTGAGCCAGCTCGCCTGCTGCTGCCGGGCCGCCACCGTCGGCCGCGCCAGCGGCAGCGCCGCCGCCGCGATCGCGGCCGCCGCGATCACCAGTCCCCTTCTCATCCGCGACTCCTTGCTGACATCACATCCAGCGCCTGTTGTACCGGCGCCGGCGGATCCGGTCAACTGTTTTCCGGCCGCGACCCGGCGCGCGCGCCGGTGTTATCGTGGGGTCGATCCAACCCCGCATCCCGAAAAGGCGCCCATGGCACATCGACTCCTCGGCCTGCACCACGTCACCGCGACCGTCGACCGCGCGCAGCCGGATCTCGATTTCGCGGCGGGCGCACTCGGGCTCCGGCTGGTGAAGAAGACCGTCAACTTCGACAACCATCACGTCTACCACTTCTATTACGGCGACGCCCGCGGCACACCCGGCACCATCTGGACCACTTTCCCCTATCACGGCCGCGGCGTCCGCACCGGCACCAAGGGGGCCGGCCAGGTGACCGTCACCGCGTTCTCGGTCCCGGCCGGCTCGCTGCCCTTCTGGCAGGATCGGCTGTCTGCGCACGGCCACGGCGTGACCCTCTCCACCGGACCATTCGGCGAACCAACCGCCGCGGCCACCGACCCGTCGGGGCTGCACATCGCGCTGGTCGAATCGCGCGACGATCTCCGTGCCGGCTGGCAGGCGGCCGGCGTGTCCCGCAGCCATGCCGTGCGCGGTCTTCACAGCGTCACGCTACTCGTCCGTTCGGCCGCGCCGACCATCGACTTCCTGACCGGCGTCCTCGGCTTCTCCACCGTCGCCGCCGCCGGTGACCAGTCCCGGCTCGTGGTCGCGGCCGGCGGGCCCGGAGCGCAGCTCGACGTCGTCGAGGCGCCGGACGCCGCGCCGGCCGTCAACGGTCTCGGCACCGTCCACCACGTCGCGCTGGCGATCGCGACCGCCGGCGAACAGCGGCAGCTTCGCGAGGACCTGACGGCGCGCGGCTTCTCCGTGACGCCGGTCCTGGACCGGCTCTACTTCCAGTCGATCTACTTCCGCGAACCGGGAGGGGTGCTGCTGGAGGTGGCCACCATCGCCCCCGGCTTCGCCATCGACGAAGCCCCCGACGCGCTCGGGCTGGCGCTGCGGCTGCCCCCCTGGCAGGAACCCAGCCGCGCCGAGATCGAGGCCGGCCTCGATCCGATCCGTCCACCGCTGGCGCGGCCTTAGCTCGGGACTGCCCCGAACAGGGCGCGCACCGCCTCGATCTCGTCGGCGTTGACGGTATGTCCCATGCCCGGATAGATGCGCTCGTCCACCTGCGCGCCCATCCGCCGGAACACCTCCGCCGATTCCCTGACCCGCTCCACCGGAATATGCGCGTCGATGTCGCTGCAGCCGAGGAACACCGGCGTGGCGCCCAGCGTCCCCGGATAGTCGCGCGGCGTCCCGGGAGGCCCGATCAGGCCGCCGCTCAACGCGATGACCGCCGCATAGCGCCGCGGCTGGCGGGCCGCGTACTCGAGCGACAGGCACGCCCCCTGCGAGAACCCCATCAGCACGACGCGGTCGGCGGACACGCCCTCACTCGCAAGACGGTCGACCGCGGCGCCCACCGCGGCCAGCGCCGACGTCAGCTTCGGCTCGTTCTGCTCCATCGGCGACAGGAACGAGTACGGATACCACGTGGATCCGGCCGCCTGCGGCGCCAGCCACGCCACATCGTCCAGCGCCACTTCCTTCGCCAGCCCGAGGATGCCCTCGGCCGAGTCGCCGCGGCCGTGCACCAGCACCACCGCGCAGCGGGCGTCGGACGGCCGTGGGCCGTACCGGAGTACCGGCTGGCCGCGGTGCGGATCGTGTGCATCGAACATGTGCGGGCAACTCCTGCAGGACGGGCTCGAACATCCTGTAAACTGCGCTGTGAACGTTTACCACAGGCACGCGCGCGCCGCCAGAGACGTCGCAGGATCGAGCCGCGCATCCTGACACTGCGGGACGCATCGTCCGGCAGTCCGTCGATCGGCACGTTTTCACCAAGGATGATTTGATGCGACCAGAGACTACCGTGACGGCCGCGGCCTTCGTGCTGCTGGCGTCCATCGTGGTGCGTCCGTCCGCGCAGGGGGCGCCCCAGAGTCCGCCACCGCAGACGCCGCCGCCGCAGACCGCACCCGCGCCGAACGCTCCTCCGGGCGGCGCCCAGGCGCCAGTGCCTGCCCAGGGCGGACGCGGTCGCGGCAACCCGGCCACCTTCCCCGCGCAGCAACGGCCGCCTGGCGATCCCGCGCTGATTGCCCGCGGCCAGGCGATCTACGGTGTCAACTGTCGCATCTGCCACGGTGCCGACCTCCGCGGCGGCGACATGGGCGGCGTCAATCTCCTCCGCTCGCAGCTGGTCCTCAACGACCAGAAGGGGGAATTGATTCTCCCCGTGGTCCACGGCGGCCGGCAGAACCCCGGCATGCCGGTGATGCCGCCGTTCCCCGGCATCCCGGAAAATGACGTGCGCGCGCTGGCGGAGTACATCCACAGCGTCGCCGCCACCATGCGCGGCCAGGGCAACCCGCCGCCCGGCTCGGAGCCGGTCGTCCTCAACATCGTCGTCGGCGACCCCGCCGCCGGCAAGACCTACTTCGCCGCCAAGTGCAGCTCCTGCCACTCGCCGACCGCGGACCTGGCGGGAATCGCGTCGAAGTATTCCGATCCGATGCTGCTGCAGACCACCTGGGTGTCGGGCGGCGGCGGACGCGGCGGACGCGGCGGTGCCGGATCCGCAAGGCAGGTGACGGTCACCGTGACGCTGCCGTCCGGTCAGAAGATCGAAGGGCCGCTCGAGCGCATCGACGACTTCCTCGTCGTCGTCGGCCAGCCTGACGGGCCGGGACGGTCCATCCGCCGCAACGGCGCGGTGCCGAAGGTCGAGATTCACGATCCGCTCGAGGGGCACCGGCAGCTGCTCACCGGGTATACCGACAAGAACATCCACGACGTGACGGCTTACCTGGTGACGCTGAAATGACACTCAAAACACTGCTCCTCACGACCGCCCTCACGGGCCTTCCGATCCTCGTCGCGGGCCAGGCACAGAGCCCGCAGACAGCCGCGCCCCAGGCGCCCGCGGCCGCGGCGCAGCCGGCAGCCGCGGCGAACGCCGGCGGTCTCGATCCCGCGTCGATGCTCAAGCCGCTGGCCGAGTCGTGGCCGACCTACTCGGGCGACTACACCGGACGTCGCTACAGCACCCTCACCCAGCTCAATCAGGCCAACGTCAAGAACCTCACCCTGGGATGGGTGTCGAAGCTCAACGCCGGAATGCCGGCGCCCGGATTCGGCGGCGGCCGCGGCGGCGGCGGCGGGGCCGCGCCGGTCATCGTCGGCGGTGAAGGCACCGGAGAGTTCGCTGCCGCCGGCAACGCCAACATCAAGGGGGCGATCCTCCAGGTGAACGGCATCCTCTACATTTCGGCGCCGGACAACGCCTGGGCGATCGACGCCCGCGACGGCCGCGAGCTCTGGCATTACGTCTGGAAGACCAAGGGAGGCACCCACATCGGCAGCCGCGGCATGGGGATGTGGAACAACTACCTCTACTTCGAGACGCCGGACAACTATCTGGTGTCGCTCGATGCCCGAACCGGCAAGGAGCGCTGGCACGTCGAAATCGCCGACTTCGATCAGCAGTACTTTTCGACGATGGCGCCGATGGTGATCGGCAATCATGTGCTGGCGGGCACCGGCAACGACCTCGACGCGCCCGGCTTCCTGCAGTCGTTCGATCCGGAGACCGGCAAGCTGCAGTGGAAGTTCTATACCGTGCCGATGAAGCCGGGAGACCCCGGCCTCGACACCTGGCCGAATCTCGAGGCGGCGCGGCATGGCGGTGGACAGGTCTGGATCCCCGGTGTCTACGACGCCGAGACCAAGCTCTATATCTTCGGCACCGGCAACCCGACCCCCGGCTACACCGGCGTCGCCCGCAAGGGAGACAACCTTTTCACCTGCTCCCTCGTGGCGGTCGACATCGAGACCGGCAAGATGGCGTGGTATTACCAGACCTCTCCGCACGACACCCACGACTGGGACTCGGCGCAGACACCGGTCCTCATCGACGGCGTGGTCGCCGGCCGTCCGCGCAAGATGGTCTCGACGGCGGCCCGCAACGGCTACTTCTTCACCATCGATCGCGTCACCGGCGAAGCCATCGCCACCGGCAAGTACGGAACGACGACGAACTGGGCGCTCGGCCTGCGCAAGAATGGCGCGCCGGAGCCGAATCCCGAAAAGGAAGCCACCATCCCCGGATCACTCGTCTCCCCCGTCGAGGGTGGCGTCACCAACTGGCCGCCGCCGGCGTACTCGCCGGACACCGGGCTCTTCTACACGCAGGAGAACAACGGCTTCCAGCTCGTCTATCTGACCGATCCGGATCCGCGCGGATCGATGGGTCTCGGCGGCAAGCAGACGATGTCGGTGGGATCGATGCCGAGCTACCTGACCGCCATCGACCCGAAGACGGCCAAGATCGTGTGGCGGCACGAGTATCCCGGCAACAGCGGCGGCGGCGGCGCCGGGCTGCTGGCGACCGCCGGCAAGCTGCTGTTCGCGGGAGACAAAGCCGGGAATCTGGTGGCGCACGACCCCGCCAACGGCAAGCCGCTCTGGCACACGCGGATCGGGTCGATCTCGAACGCGCCGCAGACCTACATGCTCGACGGACGCCAGTACGTCCTGGTCGCGGTCGGCGACACGCTCTACTCGTTCGTGCTGTATTAAATCGCTCGAGCGCGACTCCACGGTACGGGGAAAGGCCCGGCGATGTCGCCGGGCCTTTCTGGTGTACGGCTGGCGGCGATTGCGCCGTCCGCCGTGGAACGCGGTTCTACGGAGCGCGGGGCTCAGGCGGTCAGGTCGCGGTCGCGGGTTTCCCGGGTGGCGAGCAGGCCGGCGAACGTAATCGCGGCCGCCAGCGTCAGGTAGTAGCCGACGTACTGCAGGCCATGGGTCTGCGCCAGCCAGGTGGCGATATAGGGGGCGAGCGACGCGCCGAAGACGCCGGCGAGGTTGAAGGTGAGCGAGCTGCCGGTGTAGCGGACCGTGGTCGGGAACATCTCCGACAGCGTGGTGCCGAGCGGGCCGTAGGTGAAGCCCATCAGCGACAGGCCGGTGGCCATCATCACCAGCGCGCCGAGCGTGCCGGCCTGCAGCAGCGGCGCCAGGGCGAAACCGAACAAGCCGATCGCGGCGGTGACCCAGAGCAGCGTGCGCCGCCGGCCGGTGCGATCGGCCAGGACCGCGGACAGCGGAATCGTCGCCGCGAAGAACAGGATCCCGAACAGCTGGATGAGCAGGAACTGCTGGCGGCTGTAGCCGAGCGCGGCGGTGCCCCACGAGAGCGCGAATACGGTCATCAGGTAGAACAACACGAACGTCGCCAGCGCCACCAGCGTGCCGAGGAACAGCGTTCGCGAGTGCTCGCGAAAGACGACGGCCATCGGCAGCTTGACGCGATCGCTGCGACTGACGGCTTCGCGGAAGACCGGCGTCTCGGTAATCGTCAGGCGGACGTAGAGGCCGACGACGACCAGGAGGGCGCTGGCGAGAAACGGGATGCGCCAGCCGTAGCGGAAGAACTGATCGTTGGTGAGCTGCTGCGACAGCAGCAGGAAGATGCCGCCCGAGCAGAAGAAGCCGAGCGGCGCGCCCAGCTGCGGGAACATCCCGTACCAGGCGCGGCGGCCGGGCGGCGCGTTCTCGATCGCCAGCAGCACGGCCCCGCCCCACTCGCCGCCGAGGCCGAGGCCCTGGCCGAAGCGGCAGATCGCCAGCAGCAGCGGTGCGGCGACGCCGATGGCCGCGTAGGTCGGCAGGACCCCGATGGCGACGGTCGAGATCCCCATCGTCAGCAGCGCCGCCACCAGGGTGGTCTTACGGCCGACGCGGTCGCCGAAGTGCCCGAACAGGGCCGAGCCGATCGGCCGCGCGAGGAAGGCAATGGCAAACGTGGCCAGCGAGGCCAGCGTCGCGGAGGCCGGGTCCGACGCCGGAAAGAACAGCCTCGGGAAGACCAGCACCGCCGCGGTCGCATAAATGTAGAAATCGAAGAACTCGATGGTCGTGCCGATCAGGCTCGCGAACAGCACCTGGCCCGGCGTGTTCAGCCGCGGCCGCGGCAGTGCGGCGGATGCCGGAGACGCGTCTGTCATCTTCGCCGTGACCCTGTCGAGCGGCATCGTCTCGAAAACACTACGGCCGACGCGGCGCGGTGGCGGCAGCGGGGGCCCGCACCGGCGCCGCCGGCTGCAGCGCTTCGGTGAGCACCCGCCCGGCGGCCGACGACGGAACCTGGATGTGCAGCAGCGATGCGAGCGTCGGCGCCGCATCGTTGAGCGCCACCGCGGCGGCGTAGTGCCCGGCGCGGATGCCGGGCCCCATCAGGATGAGCGGAATGGCGGCGTCGTACTCGTACGGCGTGCCATGGGTGGTGCCGGTGGCGCTGCGGATCCAGTAGGGCTCGAGGACGATCTCCATGTCCCCGGAGCGTTCGGCGTTGAAGCCGTGCAGCACGCGCCGTCCGACCATGTCGCCGGACACCTCCCCCTTCATCAGCTGATCGCGGGTGTAGACGCGGGCGACGTGCGACGCGGGGGCTCCTCGCAGGGCGTCGGCGGCGACGCCCCTGACCTCAATGGGGTCGAGCTTCTTCTGGGTCATCAGCGCGTCATTCAGGTAGACGGAACTGCCGGCGGTCGCCAGCAGCCACTTGCCGGCGCCGAAGCGCTCCTCGAGCGCCTGCTGGACCGCATCGAACAGTGCGGTGCCCGCGAGCCGGCCGCCCGGCAGCCGCTTCTCCTTGAGCAATTCCGGCACCGGCGCGACGCCGTGGTCCGAGGTGAACATCACCAGCGTGTGCGCGAGCCCGACGCGTCGGTCCACCTCGGCGAGCAGCCGCCCGATGGTCGCGTCGGTCTTGACCGAGATGTCGCGCACCTCGGGCGAGTCCGGCCCGTACTTGTGGCCCACCGAGTCGTTCGACGAGAAGCTGACCGTGAACAGGTCGGTGACCCCGCGCTGGCCGAGCTGCTCCTTGTCGAGCGCCTCGGTGGCGAACGCCAGCAGCAGGTCGTTGCCGAACGGGCTGCCGAAGATGGCGCTGTAGAGGGCCGGCCCAGGCGCCGCCGGCATCACATGCGGCTCGGTCGGCGGCCCCTGGGCCAGCGTCCAGCTCTTGCCGGCGTAGCCGTCGGCGAGCTTCCGCTGGTTCAGCGCCGTCGTCCAGGCGGGGATGGCCGGGAAATAGTAGCTGCTGCTGACGAACGCCCCGGTTGTGACGTCGAACCAGTAGGCGGCGTCGGCGCCGCGCCCTGCCGGCAAAATGGCGGCACGGTCCTTGAGAGAGACGCCTATCACCTTCGGTCCCGACCCCGGTTGGGCGGCCGGGTGCGCCAGCTTGAGCTCGTCGCCGACGGTGGTGACCAGCAGCCGGTGCGGCGACGCCGCGCTGCCGGCGGCCCCGCCGCCGAGGACCTGGACGCCGCTGTCCGACACGCTGGTCACGGTGCCGCCGGAGGCGCGATCGAACCAGTCGTTGCCGACGATGCCGCTGTCGGCCGGGTAGGCGCCGCTCAGCATCGTCGAATGCCCGATCGCCGTGACGGTCGGATAGTGCTCGAGCCTGGCGCTGGTGAAGACCGCGCCGCCGGTGAGGAGGCGCCGGAGTCCCTCGTGATACTCCGGGGCGAATCTCGTCAGATAGTCGGCGCGGAACTGGTCCACGGCAATCATCAAAACCAGCCGGATCTCCGGCGCCGGCGCGACCGGCCGCTGGGCGACGACGCTGACAGGCCGCGCGGTCACCAGCAGCGCCGCGATTACCGATAACAGGACCAAACGCTTCATCGTCAGGAAACTCCCGGGCGGGACGCCCAATACCGTTTGAAAGTGCAAGAATACGCCAGACGCCCCCGCCCGGGAACGGGCGGGCTGTCTGGAGCATCCAATCGTACAACAGTGTCGAGCCACCCCACGCCCGCTCTCGCCTACGGGGCCGCTGCGCCCGACTCGGATCTCGTCGCCGGAGTGCTGCGGCGCGACAACGCCGCCTTCGAGGCGCTGATGCGCCGCTACAACAGCCGGCTGTTCCGCGTCGCCCGCACCATCCTCCGGAACGACCGCGACGCCGAGGATGCGGTCCAGGACGGCTATCTCGACGCGTTCCGGCACATGAGCGGGTTTCGAGGCGAGGCCGCGCTCGGCACCTGGCTGACGCGGATCGTTGCCAACCAGGCGCTGATGCGCCTCCGGAAGCAGAAACGGGAGCGCGTCGTACTACCGTTCCGGCCGTCCGGCGGGAAAACCGGCGGCGAACCCGGACAGGAGGAGGCCGCCTTGCCAGACACGTCGGCTGAACCGGCCCCGGACGCGATGCTGCGCGCCGAGCTGCGGGCGCTGATCGAACGGCGCATCGACGAGCTGCCGCTGTCGTTCCGCACCGTGTTCGTACTGCGCGAGATCGAAGACCTCTCGGTCCAGGAGACAGCCGACAGCCTGTCGCTGCCTCCGGCCACGGTGCGCAGCCGCCTCTTCCGGGCGCGCGCGCTGCTGCGCGAGTCGCTGGCCCGCGACCTCGATCCCGCCGCCCTCAACGTCTTCGGCTTCGCCGGCGAGCGCTGCGACCGCATCGTCGCGACCGTCATGGCACGATGGGCGGCGCTGCCCGACCACGAACCGTCCGCCTGATCGGGAACGCCGCGCTCCCGGCGTGCATCCAATCCTCCAGAGGCGCCGACCCGGTCCATGACGGACCGGCGTCCCGCCCCGCTCTCGTGTCAGGAGGATTGCGACGTGAAGATTTCAACATTTGCTGCGGTCGCGGTGATGGCGCTCGGCTCCGCCGGGCTCCACGCCCAGGGGATCAATGACGCCCGGATTGCGTCCATCGTCGTCACCGCCAATCAGGTGGACATCGACGCCGGCAAGCTCGCCGAGGCGACGTCAAAGAATCCCGACGTCAAGGCGTTCGGGCGGCTGATGGTCGAGGCCCACACCGGCGTGAACAAGTCGGCCGTGGAGCTGGTCACCAGACTGAACGTCACCCCAGAAGACAACGACACCAGCCGCAGCCTGAAGGCCGGCGGGGCTGAGAATGTCGCCGCGCTCAAGGAGCTCAAGGGCGCGGCGTTCGACAAGGCCTACGTCGATCACGAGGTGGCCTACCATCAGCAGGTCCTCGACGCGATCGACAAGACCCTGATTCCCTCGGCCAGCAACGCGGAGCTGAAGGCGCTGCTGGTCAAGGTCCGCCCGGCCTTCGTGTCGCACCTCGAGCATGCGAAGCAGCTGCAGGCGGCGCTCGCGAAGAAGGGCTAGATCTGCGAGTACGCGGTCGGGCGCCAGTAGGAATTGGTGATATTCGAGACGATCTCCGGGTCGGTGAACCCGGGGGTCGTCGAGAGTTTCTTCCACTCCGGATCGGCGGAAAAGGCGCTCCACTGGCGATCGTGCGCCGCCATGTCCTCGTAGGCGAGCATGTAGGTCAGGTTCGGCATGTTCGGACCGACGATGGTTTCTCCGAAGAACACCGGGTGCATTCCGGCGCGGCGGAAGATGGCGATCTCGGCGGTGTTGAACATCTCGATTTTCTTCTTCGCCGCCTTCTCGCTGTGGCTCTCGTACATCCGCAGCTCGAAGATGCGCGGCCGCCGGCCGGCCTCCCCCTCGCCGAACGGCAGCTCCGGATGCGGCATCGCGTCGAACGCCCGCGCGACCGAGCTCTCGATGCGGACGAAGGCGGGCTCGGTGGCGGCCGCGTTCAGATAGGCGGCGCCGGCCTTCTGGTAGTCGGCGTCGGCGGCGAGCTTCCCGGGCAGCGACGCCACGGCGGCCATGTCCTTGTGCGGAATCACCGCGAAGAACGTCGGGCTCTCGGGGCCGATCATCAGGCTGAAGACGCCAATCGGTCCGGCGCCCGCCCGCTGCCACGCGGGCAGCGCGGCCTCCCGCAGGTAGGCGTCCACGACCTGCTGGCCCGGGCCCCGGCGCAGGCGGTAGCGGCGCAGCTCGTAGTAGGTCGGCGCCGTGTCGGATGGACGCCCGGCACCACTCCCCGCTCCCTGGGCGGCAAGCGCCGCCGCCGGCAGAAACGCCCCTCCAGCCGCCAACGCCGCCGACACGAATGCCCGTCTGTCCATGCTCGGTCCTCCCGGCCCGCGATTTCCGCCGCGGTCCCGGGCCAGTTTATCGCGCGGACGGAAATGCGTCTAAACTTTGGGGATGGGAGAGATCACCGCGCGTTCCGATGCCCTCGTCTTCTTCGGCGCGACCGGAGACCTTGTCTACAAGAAGATCTTCCCCGCGCTTCACTCGATGGCCCGGCGCGGGCGCCTGAAGGTGCCGGTGATTGGCGTTGCCCGCTCCGAGTGGAGCCAGGAAGAGTTCCAGGCCAGGGCTCGCGACAGCGTGGCCGAGCACGGCGATGCCAGCGATGCGGCCACCAAGACGCTGCTCGGCCAGCTCAAGTACATCCGCGGCGACTACGGCGACCCCCACACGTATGAAGCCCTGCGCACCGCGCTCGGCGGCGCGCGGCACCCGCTGCACTATCTGGCGATCCCGCCCAGCCAGTTCGCCACCATCGTCGAAGGGCTCGGGCGCTCCGGCAGCGCCGACCACGCGCGGGTCGTGGTCGAAAAACCGTTCGGGCGCGATCTCGCTTCGGCGCGGGAACTCAGCGCGACGCTGCACACGGTGTTCGACGAGTCGGCGGTGTTCCGCATCGATCACTACCTGGGCAAGGAAGCGGTGCTGAACCTGCTGCTGTTCCGCTTCGCCAACACCTTTCTCGAGCCGATCTGGAACCGCCACTACATCGAGAGCGTGCAGATCACGATGGCGGAGAAGTTCGGCGTCGAGGGGCGCGGCGGCTTCTACGAGGAATCTGGGGCGATCCGCGACGTCCTGCAGAACCACATGCTGCAGGTGATTGGATTCCTGGCGATGGAGCCGCCAGCGACCGCGATTCAGCAGTCGATCCGCGACGAGCAGGTCAAGATCCTGCGCACCATGCGGCCGCTCGGGCCGGACGACGTGGTGCGGGGACAGTTCAAGGGTTACCGCCGGGAGCGCGGCGTCGCCGCCGACTCGCAGGTCGAGACCTTCGTCGCGGCCCGGCTGCACATCGACTCCTGGCGCTGGGAGGGGGTACCGTTCCTGGTCCGCGCCGGTAAGTCGCTAGCCGTCACGACGACCGAGGTCCTGGTGACGCTGAAGCGCCCGCCGCTCAGCGGACTGTGCCCGGGCGAAACCAACTACGTGCGCTTCCGCCTCAGCCCGGATGTGACCATCGCGCTCGGCGCCCGCGTCAAGCGCCCCGGCGACCAGATGGTCGGCGACCAGACCGAGCTCAGGGTCGCGCACCAGCCGAACGGCGACGAGCTGGACGCCTACGAGCGGCTGCTGGACGACGCCATGGACGGCGACGCGACGCTGTTCGCGCGCCAAGACGGCGTCGAGGCGGCGTGGAGCGTCGTCGACCCGGTGCTCGGCAACGTCACGCCGGTGCACGAGTACGAGCCGGGATCGTGGGGGCCGGCCGAAGCCGAACGTCTCACCGAGGGCACGCGCGACTGGCACAACCCGTCGGCATCGGACGCCGCCGGCGCGGCCGACGGCACGTCAGCCGTCCTCACCGCGGCGGGATAACGCGGCAGTTGGTGACGTAGCGTCGGCGGGCTCGAGTGGAAATTCCCGGCTGGCGGCGGCCACCGCCGCGAGCAACAGGCCGATGACGAGAAAGTAGTAGTTGCAGAAGGCCTTCTTGCTGACCAGGAAGAGCAGGAAGAAGGCCATGCCGAGCGCCAGCGCCACGCCGGCCGGGGTTCGGGGCAGGCGCCACCAGGCGAGCGCCAGCCCTGCGCCCAGGGCGGCGAGCGGCGCGGCGAGCAGGGCCCCGGGCGTCGGCTGCCATCCGGCGCGCGCCCAGTGGCTGAGAAGACTGAGCGAGTCGATCCGGAACGGCTCCCTGATCTGCAGGAGCACGACCGACCGCCAGAAGCCGGACGGATCCCAGAGCAGGAACGGCAGCGTCACCGCCAGCCCGGCAGCGACCGCCACCAGCAGCAGGCCCCACGTGTCCCGCCTCCCTTCGCCGTCGCGCCGCAGCCAGCCCGTGAACAACAAGGCCACGGCAAGATGCTGCTTCGAGGCGACGAGCAGGCCGAGCGCCGCGCCGCGCAGCCCCCACGACGGCCGCGCCGCGGCCCGCGCGGCGCCGCGACGGGCGGCATACATCATCAGACCGAGCCAGCACAGCACCAGCGATTCGGTCCATGCCTGCTCGAGCACGAAGAAAATACGCGGCGTGAAAAGCAGGCCGGCGGCGGCCAGCGGCGCCACCCTTCCCCTCGCCGAATAGCCGATCCATCCTGCCGCCGCCACCAGCGATACCAGCTCGGCATACCGCACGTCGAGCCGCAGCGCGTCGGCCGGCACCACCATCAGCAGGCTGAGCGGGGGATACGGGAACCCGAACTGGACGCGGCCTCCGACCACCAGCCCGCTGCCGTAGAGCGCCTCGTTGTTGTAGATGTTCGGGAAGGTGATCGAGTACGGGCTTCCGAGATCCCGAAGGGCGTCGAGCGCACCCCGGAAGACGGTCATGACGTCGATGTGCGGCCGGGGGGAGGCGTGGATCAGCCAGACGCCAAGCAGCGCGTGAGTGGAGAGCAGCGCCGGGAACCACCACCGCGCCGCGCGCCGCGGGACAAAAGCGATGAGCAGCCCGAACAGCGCCGCGGCCGCCAGGCCGGCCAGAAATGCGGGATGGTCGGACGGCTGGGGCCGCGCGAGATAGAATCCCACCGGCATGGTGGCCAGCGCCAGAATGTTCG
>JBDTOB010000020.1:0-17868 GCA_039933435.1 Acidobacteriota bacterium
TGAAGGCACGCTCGGCCAGCCCCGACGCCGCCGCCGAACCGAGCAGGTGCGTGCGTTCGATGGCCCGATCGGCTTCCGGCAGCGCCGCAATCCGCGCCTCCGCGACGGTCTCGAACATCTCCAGCGCCTCGTCGAAGCTGGCCATGGTGATGCCCCCCTTCCCCTGCGCCTGCCATTCGGCGAAGAAGGCCTCGAACACCTCATGTACCAGCTGGCCGCGCTCCTGCGGCGTCAGGCCGGACTCCTCCGCGCGCTCCTCCGGCAGCCGCAGGACATGTGCAGCGAAGTACTTGAACGGGCACTCCAGGTAGCGTTCGACCCGGCTCACCGCATAGGCCACCGGCTCGCGCACGCCGGTGCCGCCGTGGAACATCGCCCCCTCCGCCGGCGACCGCGAGGCACGCATCGCCAGCCACTCGAGCGGCTCCGCCGCCACCGCCGTCGCGGCCACGGGCTCCTCCGACAGCGCCTCATGAAGGAACACCCGTCCACCGTCATGCGCAGCCAGCGGCACAGACCTCAGCCCCGCCCCTTCGACCTCTTCCAGGAACGACGACGCCGGCACGATGGCGTCGTCTTCGAGCGTGAACAGCGAGAGGGCGACGCGGCGCCGGGGGAGGCGCAGCAGATCCTGGAAGCGCGCCCGCGCCGCGGCGACGCGGTCGGCATCGGCCGGCCATCCCAGCTGGGTGAGCAGCGCCGCGGGATAAAAAATACTCCGCCGGCTCCGATCGGGCCAGTCGCTATCGACCAGGCCGACGAGGCGGAGATCATCGACGTCCGCGTAGGCGGCCGCCGGCGCGTCGAGCAGCACCAGCCCGCGTGCGCCGGTGCGCGGCGAAAACGTCTGACTCTCGATCCACCGGCGGATCGTGCCCGCCAGCTCGGCCATCGGTACCGGGGCGTCGTCGTGGAGGCGGTGCGCGGTTGCCAGCGACTCGAGCGCCGCGAGCACCGCGGCGCGGGCCCGCAGGTGCCTCGAGCGCCAGTCGTCGGCGGCGCGCGGCAGGCGCTCGTGCGCGGCGATGAAAGACGTCAGCGCCGCGATCTGCCCGGACGCGTGCGGCGCGTCGGCGAAGACGCGCAGCTCGGCCGCGGCCTGTGCGGCGGCCGCGAGCGCCGGCGCGGCGCGGCGCCACGGCGAGGCGCCGCCGGCCGGCCGTCGGGCGGCTTCCTCCGCCAGCGCCCCCAGGCTGTTCCAGCCGCCGACATACTTCACCTCGCGAAGCAGGGCATCCGCGGCCGCCACGTCGCGCGGCTCGAGCGGACGCGGCTCACCGAAGATCCAGTGCGGCGAGCGCAGCAGATCGACGAGCGTACCGCGCGTGGCCTCGGTGCCGATGAACGACAACACCAGATCGAGCGCCGCCGCGAAGGGCTCGGCCGCCAGCGGCAGCGCGTCGAGCGCCTGATAGGGGATCTCCGCGTCCGGAAAGACCTGGCGCGCGAGATACAGGTACGGCAGCGGCCGCTGGAAGACCACGGCGCTCCGGTCGGCAACCACGTCGTCCGCCTGCTTGATCGCGCGGGCGACGTCGGCGAGCTCCTCTTCGCGATCGCGGCACACGATCCACGGGATCGTCTCCGCGTCCCCTTCACCGATCGCGGTCATCAACACGGGCGGCGGCGACTCGAGGCCGGCTCGTTCCTCCTCGATGCCCGGCAGCACATCGTGCACGCGTTCGTGAAAGCCGGCGGCGAGCACGTTCTCGGTCGCGACAATGTCGAGGCGCTCGAGGCCGGGCAGCCGGGCCAGCAGGTCGAAATCGGCCAGCCACAGCCCGTTCGGATCCGCGGCCTGATCGGGGACGGTGACGATGATGCGGCGGTAGGCGGGATGGGTGGCGGAGGGCGACGCCGCGAGCAGGTGCTGCCTGAGGCCGTGTTCGTCGAGGCCGCCGGTGTCGCGGACGCGGTCCTCGAAGAGCGCGAACGCCGCGGCCAGGAAGCGCGTCAGCCGCAGCAGCCGCTCGGCGCCGCGATCGATGTCCGCGCTCGGCTCGAGGGCGGCGATCATCAGCCGTTCGAAAGCCTCCACCGTGCGATCCCGGCGGCGCAGCTCGTCGTAGAGCGCCAGGATTTCGACCACCAGCCCGGCGCGGAGGCGGAAGGGCGCGGGGGCGCCGCGTCCGGCGGCGTCCGCCGCGGCGCGGCGGAAGATCACCTCGCGCTCGAACTCGGTCAGCCGCCGCGGCGCCGCGACGAGCCCCTGCTGCAGGTGTTGATAGAGCTCGGCGCGGGTCACCAGGTCCGGGAGGACCACGGCGGGCGAACCGTCGCTCAGCGCCAGGTTTTCGATGGTGCGGCGCAGCGCTTCGGCGGCGCTGCGGCTGGGCACGAGGACGGCCGTGCGGCGAGCGTCGACGGCGCTGCAGCCCTCACCGGGCGCGGCGGAGCGCGCCAGCAGGGCGTGCAGGGCGCGGAGGTCGGGCACGCGCAGGAGCCGGGTGGTTCGTGGAGTGATCAACGGTTTGCGGGGCACTCAGCCGGCCGAGCTCTTCCGATGCGCGATCGAGCATCATCAGCGCCCCGGCGGCCGCGGACGCGGCGTCCCATTCGAGTTTCGTATCCTTGGATGATACCGCGTTCCGCCTCCCGGCCGCGGCCCGCGATGCCATCTGCAGCGCGGCGCGGAACAAACCGTGGGCGGCGTCCAGCTCCGGCGGCGGGACGATCGCGCTGAACATGCGGCTGCCCATCACCAGGCGCTGCTCCAGGCGCGGCAGCAGGCGCACGGACGGCCCCGAACGCTGCCGAATCGCCGTCAGGCTCTGCCTGGCGTCGCGGAGCTCGCGCACCGGCCGGGCGATGGCCTCCCGATACTGGGCGAACGCGGCGCGTCTGGCCGCCCAGGCCTCGCGCGCCTGCCTGACGCGCACCGCTTCACCAAGCTGCCAGTCGAGCGACCCCAGCAGCGCCGAGGTGTTCTGCGGCCGCTGGCGACCGAGCCGGTCATCCGCCTGCAGCACATTCTCGAAGAGCGCCTGGACGCCGCGCAGGTCGCCGCGGGCCGCGCGAACCGCCGCGACCGACAGGGTCGAGGCCGCGAGCGCCTCGTAGGCCTTCTCGACCTTCAGCTCGGCCGCCAGTTCGCCCGACACCCGGCCGGCCAGCGCGGCCGCCCAGCCTCCCTGGCGCGCCGGCTCGCGCAGCGCGGCATCAATCGCCTGGAGCAGCGACAGCCGCTGCGACGGATCGGGCGCCAGCGACGCCACCACCATCGCCTGCTCCATCGACTCGCGAAGATCGGGCGGCGCCAGCATCATCACGCGCGGCGGCACCGTGCTGGCCACCATGCTGACCTTGGTGGTGTCGCCCGCCGCCACTCGCAGATCGGAGATCACTTCATCGAGCATGGACGCGAGATCGGCCACGTCCTGCGCCCGATAGCCGAAATTCTCCGCGGGCCAGCGCATCAGGTTCTGGCGCGCCTCGGTCGCCATCGCCAGGCGGCGCGCGGGATCGTCGGTCAGCGAGATCTGATTGAGCGCCTCCACCACCCGGGCGCCAAGCAGCGCGAAGTCGGCCTCGCCGCGTGTCTCGCCATAGCGTCGGGCGCGCACCGCATCGGCATATTGTTCGGTACGGTCCCAATCCACTGTCGCCTGCGGAATGCTGACGACCTCGAGCGTTGGCGTATCGGTCAACTCCCCCACCGGGATCGACAGCACTACGCGGTCGCCGACGCGCGCGAACTCGCCGTAGCTGACGAGGGTTCCGCCGTCGAGCAGAAACAACCGATAGAGACTGACTTCCGGCGCGGCGCGGCCCTCCGCCGGCGTCGCCACCGCGGCCAGCATCAGCAGCCCCAAGGCCCAGAACGGCAGCTTCCGGGGCCCGGCACCCCGAGACGTGTTGAAAAGATGTGGAAGGATCGTTGATCTCCTGTGCACGGCCCGACAGTTGGTACTTATTTTGACCGAAACCAGCCGACAAACGCCGGGATTGCACACTGTTGATGCGCCTTCGATGCTCCTTTCGCTTGTCTGAGGGCGCCGGCAGGCTAGACTGAGGCTCCCTTGCAGACACTGCCGCCCACACCTGTGACCAAGCACCGCTTCGACGAAACGATCAACGGCCGCAACTACCGCATCGAGGTCTCGAGCGTCGGGACCGACAAGTGGCGCGCCCAGATCGCCCGCGCTCCTGGCGGATCCACCGCGACGATGCCGTTCTATGGCACCACACCCGTCGAGGCCGCAGGACAGTTGAGCCGCTGGCTGACGCTGGCGCACGGCAAGGGACGTCCTCAGCTATAGTTTTCGCATGACCCCGCCTGCCGGCCTCCGCGTCGTGCCGCATCGCGCGGCGCGGCTGCTGCTGGCAGTGGCGCTCTCCACCGCTGGTCTCGCGGCGTCGAGCCCGGCGGCCGCGGGGCCCGCCCTCCCCAGAGTCCGGCTGATCGCCACCGGCGGCACCATCGCCAACCGGGCCGCCGGCCGGCTGACCGCCGACGAGCTGATCAGGTCCGTTCCCGACATCAACCGACTGGCACGGCCCGAGCCCGAACAGTTCGCCAACGCCCCCAGCGCCTCGCTGTCGCTCGATCAGTGGCTCGCCCTGGGGCGGCGGATCGATCAGCTCTGCAGGGACGACGGCGAGCTGTCAGCGGTGGTCGTCACCAGCGGGACCGACACGCTCGAGGAGCTCGCCTACTTCCTGCATCTCACCGTCCGCACCGACAAGCCGCTGGTCATCGTCGGATCGATGCGCAATCCCGATACCCCCGGCTACGACGGCGCGGCAAATCTGCTTGCCGGCTTCCGCGTCGCCGTCGATCCCGCCTCGCGCGGCAAGGGCGTGCTGGTCGTGCTCAACGACGAGATCAATTCGGCGCGGGAGGTGACGAAGACCGACACCCGGCGCGTCGACACGTTCCAGACTCGCGGCTACGGCGTCCTCGGCGTGGTCGATCCGGACCGCGTCGTCTATTACCGCGCGCCCGCGCGGCGCCATACCAGCAGGAGCGAGTTCGACGTCGCCGCCATCCGTGCCCTGCCGCGCGTCGACGTGGCGCTCGTCTATCAGGGCGCGTCGGGAGACATCATCCGCGCCATGGTCGATCAGGGCGCGCGCGGCATCATCGTCGCCGGGGCCGGCGCCGGCGCCCTCAGCGGCACGCAGGAGGAGGCGATCGCCTACGCGCTCGAGCGACGCGTCGTGGTCGTCATGAGCTCGCGTGCCGGCAGCGGCCGGATTGCCTCGGACGCCGCCGGCGAGACGGCGGCGATGACCGTGCATGGTGAAGATCTGGCGCCGCTCAAGGCGCGCGTCCTGCTGATGGTGGCGCTCACCAGAACCCAGAACCCGGTCGACATCCAGCGGATGTTCGCGGAGTACTGACTCCGGACCGGCACCATCATGCGGGCCCTCATCGTCGAAGACGACGCCACCATCGCCGAGTTCGTGGCCCGCGGCCTCAGGGAAGCGGGGTTCGCGGTGGACCGGGCCGCCGACGGCGAGGCCGGACGGGAGCTGACGGCGGCGGAGGCCTACGACGTCGCGATCGTCGACGTGATGCTGCCAAAGCTTGGCGGCCTCGAGCTCATCGCCGCCATGCGCCGCAGCGGCGTGCGGACGCCGGTGCTGATCCTCAGCGCCCGGCACTCCGTGGACGACCGGGTCAAGGGGCTGGAAACCGGCGGCGACGACTACCTGACCAAGCCGTTCGCCTTTCCGGAGCTGCTGGCCAGGGTCCAGGCCCTCATCCGGCGATCGACCGGCGCGCCGTCGTCCACCGAGCTGAAGCTGGCCGATCTCACGCTCGACCTGATGACCCGCCGCGCCTCCCGCCAGGGGCGCGACATCGACCTGCGGCCGCGCGAGTTCGCCCTGCTCGAATACCTGATGCGCAACGCCGGGCGCGTCGTCTCGAAGACGATGATCCTGTCCCACGTGTGGGACTACAGCTTCGATCCGCGGACCAATGTCGTGGACGTGCTGGTGTTCCGGCTGCGCGAGAAAATCGACAAGGGGCTCGAGCCGAAGTTGATCCACACGGTGCGAGGCATTGGTTATGTTCTCAAGGTGGCGTGAGCGCCTGCGTCACACGCTCGGCTTCCGCCTGGCGCTGTGGTACGCGGTCGTCTTCGTCGCCAGCTCTCTGGCCATCGTCGGCCTGACCTACGTGCTCCTGGCCGCGACCCTGCGGCAATACGATCGCGAGACGCTCCAAAGCACGATCGTGCAGTTCGCCGGCGCCTACGCGCGCGGCGGCGTCGACGGCCTGGCCAGCGAGATTCGCACCGTGCAGCTGGCCCTCGATCCCGGTCCCCTGTTCGTCCGGACGGTGGGCGCCAGCCGCGATGTCGTTTTCCTCAGCATGCCGGACGCCTGGCGGCAGTTCGATCTCTCGCAGCTCGAGACCCCGGCGCTCAGCGGCGAACAGACATGGGCGACCCTGCGGCCGGGCACCGGCGGGGCGCCGCTCGAGGTGGCGTCGGTGCGCCTGGCGGATGGCACCCTGTTCCAGGTGGGCCGCAGCACCGGCCGCCGTGAGGAACTGCTCCGCCGCTTCCGGGGCGTGCTCCTCGTCGATCTGGCATTACTGCTGCTGACGGCGCTGGGCGGCGGCGCGGTGCTGACCTGGTACGCCCTGCAGCCGGTCCGCCGACTCTCCGAGACCGTGCGCGACATCATGCGCACGGGGCGCACCGATCGCCGGGTGCCGGCCGACAACACCGCCGACGCGCTCGGCGAGCTGAGCGGGCTGGTCAACGCCATGCTCGACCGCATCGACGCCGTGGTCGCGGGCATGCGCGGCGCCCTGGACAACGTCGCCCACGACCTGCGGACGCCGATGGCGCGGCTGCGGGCGACAGCCGAAAGCGCGCTCGCCGAAAGCGATCCGGCGGTGCTCCGGGATGCGCTGGCGGACTGCCTCGAGGAGTCCGATCGCGTGATGGCGATGCTCAGCACGCTGATGGACATCTCGGAGGCCGAGACCGGCACCATGGCGCTCCACTACGGCACGGTGGATCTCGGTGACCTGATACGGCAGAGCGTCGATCTGTATGAGGACCTCGCCGAGCAGCGCGACATCCGGATCGAATCCGCGTGCGAGCCGGGCCTCCGCGTGCCCCTCGACCGCAGCCGTATGCGTCAGGTGATTGCCAACCTTCTCGACAACGCCGTGAAGTACACGCCTCCCGGAGGGCTCATCCGGATCGAGGCGCGGCGCGACGGCGCGGACGCGCTGCTGAGCGTCAGCGATACCGGCATCGGCATTCCGGCGGACGAGCTGCCGCGGATCTGGGATCGGCTCTACCGCGGCGACAAGAGCCGGTCCGAGCGCGGACTCGGCCTGGGCCTGAGCCTGGTCAGGGCCATTGTCGAGGCGCATCGCGGCACGGTCTCGGTGCAGTCCGCGCCGGACGACGGCAGCCGCTTCGAGCTCAGGCTGCCCGCCAACCTTTCACCGCTGTAATCCGGCGGACATCGGCCGGTAATGCGTGGGCCCTATTCTCGATGCAGGCACTTTGGCTTCATCGAACATCAGGAGATCCACTCATGAACACACACGACTTCCCCGGCCACGGCCACAACCGCCGCGTCCCGATCCGCGCCAGGCTCGGCGCCGCGGCCGGCGCGCTGCTGCTGACCGGCGCGCTGGCGGGCTGGACCGCCAGCGGCACCGGCGTCGGCCGTGTCGCGGCCGAGCCCGAACATCCCGTCGCCGCACCCGCGGCAGCGGCCAGCCGAACCATCGGCGCTGGCGGCGACTCCTACGCACCCCTGGTCGAGCAGACCGCCCCCGCGGTGGTGACCATCCGCTCGGAGCGCATGGTCAAGAACGCCAGTCAGGCGCTCCCGGACGATCCCTTCTTCCGGCAGTTCTTCGGCAACCGGATGCCGCAGCAGATGCCGCCGCAGCGTGAAGGCGGGCTCGGCTCCGGCGTCATCGTCCGTCCCGACGGCTACATTCTGACCAACCATCACGTCGTCGACGGCGCCGACCAGGTGTCGGTCGAGTTGACCGACGGGCGCACGTTCAAGGCCAAGGTGGTCGGCTCGGATGCCCCGAGCGATCTCGCCGTGGTCAAGATCGACGGCAGCAACCTGCACACCCTTCCGCTCGGCGATTCCGACAAGGTGCGGACCGGCGATGTCGTGCTCGCGGTCGGCAACCCGCTGGGCGTCGGACAGACCGTGACGATGGGGATTGTCAGCGCCAAGGGCCGGGCCACCGGCGGCGCCGGCGACGGCAGCTTCGAGGACTTCATCCAGACCGACGCGCCGATCAACCGCGGCAACTCGGGCGGAGCGCTGGTCAACACCAGCGGCGAGCTGATCGGGATCAACTCGCAGATCCTGTCGCCGTCGGGCGGCAGCATCGGCATCGGCTTCGCGATTCCGGCGAACATGGCGCGCAACGTCATGACGCAGCTGATCGACAAGGGTGCGGTGCGGCGCGGGCTGCTCGGCGTCACCATTCAGCCGGTCACGTCCGACATCGCCCGCAGCCTCGGGCTGAGCGACGTCCACGGCGCGCTCGTCAGCGACGTCACCTCCGACAGCCCGGCGGACAAGGCGGGCCTCAAGCGCGGCGACATCATCACCGCGATCGACGGTACTGCCGTGACCGACGGCAACGCGCTGCGCAATCACGTCGCGCAGATGATGCCCGGGACACGCTCGCAGATCACCGTGCTGCGCGACGGCAAGGAGCAGAAGGTGGGCGTGACGCTCGCCGAGCTGCATGCGGCGGACCGCGAAGGGAACGGGCCCGGCGCGACGGCGGACGCCAGCGGCTACGGCATGTCGGTCGAACCGCTGACCCGCGAGATCGCGCGGGAGCTGGGCGTCGAGGCCACCTCCGGGGTGGTCGTCCGCGAGGTCCAGCCCACCGGCCGCGCCGCCGAGGCCGGCCTCAAGAGCGGCGACGTCATCGAACAGGTGGACGGCAAGACCGTGGCGTCCGCGGACGCGCTCCGCTCGGCGCTCAAGAGCGGAGACCGGCCGGCGCTGCTGCTCGTGCATCGCGGGGCGGCGTCGGTGTTCGTGCCCCTCGAACGCGGCGAGTCCCGCTAATCGCCGGATAACGCTGACGCGCGGGGCCCTGGCTCAGGGATTGGACGGACGAGCCAGCAGGCCCCGCGCGCGCAGCCAGTTCAGCAGCAGCGTCGGCCACTCGCTGAGCGCCGGATCGCTGAGCGCCATCCCCACCCCGTGCGGTCCGTTCTCGAAGATGTGCATCTCGGCCGGCACCTTCGCCTTGCGCAACGCCAGGAAGAAACGAACGCTGTTCTCCACCGGGACCGCGGGGTCGTTGGCGGTATGAAAAAGAAAGGTCGGCGGCGTCTCCGGCGTCACCTTCAGATCGTTCGACAACTCATCGCGCAGCGCCTGAGGCGGGTTGTCACCCAGCAGATTCTTCACGGAGCCGGCGTGGGTAACCGCGGGATCGAACGACACCACCGGATATCCCAGAATCAGAAAATCGGGGCGGCTGCTCGCGCGATCGATCGGATCGGCCGCGTCGGGCTTGCCGTTGTCGAAATGGGTGCCGGCTGTCGACGTCAGGTGGCCGCCCGCCGAGAAGCCCATCATGCCGATGCGATCGGGCAGAATGTTGAACTCCGCGGCCCGGCTGCGCACCGTGCGAATCGCGCGCTGCGCGTCGCCGAGCTCCACCGGATGGTGATAGCGCGGGCCGAGCCGGTACTTCAGGACGAAGGCGGTGACCCCCATCGCGTTGTACCAATAGGCAATCTGCTTGCCTTCGTGCTCCATGGCGAGCCCACCGTAGCCGCCACCCGGCGCCACCACGACTGCGGTGCCCGAGCTGCCTCTGGGTGCGGGGTACGCCGTGATCGTCGGCTTGTCCGCGTCCGCCTGACCGAGCGCGCCGGGTGCGCCCCCCGCCCACAGCAGGATCTCCTGAGGACCTGAGGGGGCGGCAGCACGGGGCGCGGCCGGCTGGTTCGCGGACGGCGGCGCGGGGGCCTGGGCCCGGCCGGGCATCACGCTGGAGAGCACCACGCAGGCAACGATCACGGGCCGCTTCATCAGGAGTCCTCCGGACAAGGAACTATAAGCCATCGCCCGGATCACTTGGACTTAGAATTCTTCCATGACCGTCTGCCCTTCGTGCGGCGCCTCCCGAGTTGACGGCGAGCCGGTCTGCCGGACGTGCGGCCCGCGCGGCACGCCGTCCGATGCGCCGACAGTACTGATGAACGGCGACGCCAGCGCCACCGGCGCTTCAGCCAGCCCGGCGCGGCGAGCCACGGAAACGGCATCCGGCGCCGCAGCCCGTCCCGCGAGCGGCATCCACGGACGGTTCCAGCCCGGCACCCTGCTCGCGGGCCGCTACCGCATCGTCGCGCGCGTCGGCCGCGGCGGGATGGGGGAAGTCTATCGCGCCGACGACCTGACCCTCGGTCAGCCGGTGGCGATGAAGTTCCTGCCGGAGGCGCTCGAGGCCGATCCGGAGCGCCTGGCGCAGTTCCACGACGAAGTGCGGCTGGCGCGCCAGGTCGCCCACAAGAACGTCTGCCGGATGTACGACGTCGGCGAAGCGGCGGGACTGCCGTTCCTGACGATGGAGTACGTGGATGGGGAGGATCTGGCGTCGCTGCTGCGCCGGATCGGCAGGCTGCCGCAGGACAAGGCCACCGAACTGGCGCGCCAGCTGTGCGCAGGGCTGGCGGCGGCGCACGACCGCGGCGTGCTCCACCGCGACCTGAAGCCGGCCAACGTGATGATCGACGGCGAAGGCCAGGTCCGCATCACCGACTTCGGCCTGGCGGCGATCGCCGGGGCCGGTGGGCAGCCACTCGCCGGCACGCCCGGGTACATGGCTCCGGAGCTCCTGACCGGTGCGCCGGCGTCGGTGCAGAGCGACATCTACGCGCTGGGGCTGGTGCTCTACGAGCTGTTCACCGGCAAGCGGGCGTTCACCGCGAACACCGTCGCCGAGCTGGTGCGGCAGCAGGCCGAGGGGGGTCTCGTGTCGCCGCGCGAGGCCGTCCCGCATCTCGATCCGGCGATCGACCGCACCATCATGCGGACGCTCGAACGCGATCCCGCGCGCCGGCCGAGGTCGGCGCTGGCAGTCGCGGCGGGGCTGCCGGGCGGCGATCCGCTGGCCGCCGCACTGGCCGCGGGCGAGACCCCGTCGCCCGAAATGGTCGCCGCCGCGGGGGCGCGCTCTGGCGTCGACAACACCCACGCGGTGGCCGCCGCGGTGGCGGTGGTCCTGCTCCTGGCGGTCGCCGCCGCGACGTCGCTGCAGCGGCAGACGCTGGCGCGGGCTTCGCTCGGAAAACCGCCGGCCGTGCTCGTCGATCGCGCCGAGCGGGTACTCGACGCGCTCGGGTATCCGTCGAGCGGCATGAGCAGCCGGTGGGAGTTCATTCTCGACTTCGACCAGCTGCGTCGTTCAGCCGACGCGCCGCAGACCTCGCCCGACCCGATCACCTCGCGCCCCGGTGTGCTGCAGTTCTACCGGCGGACGAGCCCGCGCATCCTGGCGCCGCGCAATGTGCTGCGCGCGGTGACGATCGACGATCCCCCGCTCGAGGTGTCAGGGATGACGCTGGTGACGCTGGACACCAGCGGCCGGCTCATCGGCTTCGAGGCGGTACCGCCACAGCGGGATGCGGGGCCGGCCGGCGCGACGCCGGACTGGACCGTCCTCTTCCACCTCGCGGGGCTCGATCAGAAGACGTTCAGCCCCGTGGCGCCGGAGTGGCTGCCGCGCGGCAGCGCCGACGCGCGCCAGGCGTGGACGGGTGCGATGCCGGAAGGCCCGGGCGCCGTGCGGATCGAGGCGGCGGCGTGGCACGGCCGTCCCATCTACTTTCAGATCATCGCGCCGTGGACGCGGCCGGCGCGCATGGAGGAGCACACTGCCAGCCGCGGCGCGAAACTGCTCAATGGCCTGGCCGTGGCCGCCGCCCTGGGGCTCATCCTGGCAGCGCTGCTGGTGTCGCGCGCCAACGTCCGCGCCGGACGCGGCGACTGGCAGGGGGCGCTCCGTCTTGGCGCGGTGGCGGTCGCCGGCCAGCTGATCGCCTGGATGTTCGAGGATACCCATCTGGGCATCCCGACGCAGGAGGTGACCCGCCTGTTCGCGTCCGTCGGCGAGGCGCTGTTTGCCGGCGGCATGCTGGTCGTGATGCATCTGGCGGTCGAGCCGGCGGTGCGGCGCTACTGGCCGGACGGGCTGCTCGGCTGGACCCGGCTGCTGCAGGGGCGCTTTCGCGACGCGCGCGTCGGGCGCGACGTGCTCGCCGGGCTGGCCGCCGGCGCGGCGCTGCAGCTCATCATCCGGGCGCGCGATCCGATCCAGGCGGCGCTCGGCGCGCACTACCCGGCCGCCTCGTTCGGCAACCCCCGCTACTTCGAAGGGCTGCCCTATGTGTTCGGTTTTCTGTCGTCGCTGATGCTGTTTCAGAGCATCTTCAGCGCCATGTGGTGCATCTTCGCCATCGTCGGCCTGAAGCGGCTGCTGAAACGGATGTGGGTGGTCGCCACGGTGGCGACGGTGCTGTTCGCGTTCCTCGCAGCACGCGACGTCTTCGTCGATGCGCCGGGGCTGACCTGGGTCAACGTCACCACCGCGTTCATTGTCGTCGGCATCATCGCCACGCTGGCGGTGCGGATGGGGCTGCTGGCGACGGCGGCGTGCTTCTTCGCGAGCTATGCGCTGTCGAACACGCCGTGGACGTTCGACCCGGGCGCGTGGTACTTCCCGGAATCGGCACTCTCCTTTGCCGTGGTGGCCGGGCTGGCGATGTTCGCCGGGTACGCGGCGCGCACGCGCACGAGTGCGGCGGGGCAGCGCAGCAGCACGTGGTGAGCGTCCCGCTCCGGCCCGTCAGGCCGGGGTGATGCGCTGGCCGAGCCCGCCAGGGACCGCCTGGGCGAAGAGCTCGAGGACGTCTGCCGGCACGCCGCCTCCCGCGCCGGCAGCCGCGAGTCCGCCATCGACCACGAGCGTGTGGCCGGTCACGAAGCTCGACGCCGCGGTGGCCAGGAACAGCAGCGCCGGGACGAGCTCCGCCGGGTCGCCGATCCGCTTCATCGGCGCCGACTCCGTCACCCACGCCTTGAAGGCCGGAATGGCCAGCGCCTGCTCGGTCATTTCGCTGGGAAACCATCCCGGCGCGATGGCATTGACGCGGATGCCGCGGTCCGCCCAGGAGCAGGCGAGCGACCGCGTCAGGTTCAGCACCGCGGCCTTGGTCGCCTGATAGGCGGGCGGGAAGTCCGAGATGCCGAGCAGGCCGGCCACCGACGCGATGTTGACGATCGCTCCCCCCTTGCCGTCGGCGAGCATCCTCGCCGCCACTTCGCGGCAGCAATGCCAGGTGCCGAGCAGATTGACGCGGACGGTGTGCTCGAACACTTCGGGAGGCACCTTTTCCGGTGCGAGCCCGGACTCGGCGACCACGCCGGCGCCATTGACGAGGACGTCCACCCGGCCGAAGCGCTCCCATGCCGCCGCCACCGCCGCCGCGACCGACGCCGGGTTGCCGACGTCGCAGTGGAGCGCCAGCGCGGCACTGCCTGCCGCGGTGAGCTCGGCGGCGAGCGGCTCGAGCCGGTCGAGACGCCGCGCCGCGAGGACGACATTGGCGCCGGCGCCGGCCAGCGCCCGGACGAAGGTGACGCCCAGGCCCGACGACGCGCCGGTGACGAGCGCGGTCCTGCCCCGGAGATCGAACGTGAGGCTGATGGTTCCCTCCCTGGATGGAGACGACACTTCCTGGCTCACGACAGCCCGGCACCCTGGGTGCCGACGTAGAGCGCGTAAATCGACTGGCTGGCCGCCATGAAGAGGCGGTTGCGCTTGGGTCCGCCGAAGGTGAGGTTGCCGCAGACCTCCGGCAGGCGGATGCGGCCGAGCAGCTTGCCCGCGGGGCTCCAGACCGTGGCGCCGCTGTAGCCGAGCGCGCGGCCGGCGTTGCTCGAGGCCCAGACGTTGCCGTTGACGTCGCAGCGCAATCCGTCCGGGCCGCACTTGACCCCGTCGATGACGCAGTCGCTGAACAGCCGGTGGCCGCTGACCTTGCCGTCTGCGCCGATGTCGAAGGCGTGAATGTCTCCCTTGCCCCCGGCTCCCGTGTCGCCCGGGCCCTTGCCGGTGCTGGCGATGTAGAGCCGCGTGAAATCCGGCGAGAAGGCAATGCCGTTGGGGTCGGGGACGAGGTCTTCGGCGACGACGAGATCGACGCGGCCGCCGGGATCGACCCGGTAGACGCTGGTCGGCAGCTCCCGCTTGAAGACACCGAGCTCCGGCGGCTGTCCGATGCGCGGATTGAGCCGGCCGGCGGCGTTGGTCGGCCCGCCGGCGGCGTCGGGTGCGCCTTCGTAGAGCTGCCCGCCGTACGGCGGATCGGTGAACCAGACGCTGCCGTCCTTGTGGACCGCGGCGTCGTTCGGCGAATTGAGCCGCTTGCCCTGGAAGGCATCCGCGAGCACGGTGACCGAGCCGTCGTGCTCGTAGCGGACGACGCGCCGCGTCAGGTGTTCACAGGCGATCTGGCGCCCCTGCAGATCGAAGGTGTTGCCGTTGCTGTTGTTCGACGGGCTCCGGAACACCGAGACGTGGCCGTCGTCTTCCAGCCAGCGAAGCTGGCGGTTGCTGGGGATGTCGCTCCAGAGCAGATAGCGCCCCTGGCTGTTCCAGGCGGGGCCCTCGGTCCAGAGCGCCCCGGTCCAGATGCGCTTGATCGAGGTGTTCGCCTGGATCAACCCGTCGAACGCGGGGTCCACGGTCAGCACGTCGGGGTCGGCGAAATAGGTCGTCGGCGGCGCTTCCGGCCCGAAGTCCCGGGGCGGGTTCGAGACGACAGTGGGCGCGGACAACGGCCGCTGGCCGGCCTGGGCGCCGGGGCGGAGCGGGAGGATGGCGACGGCCCCGGCGGTCGTGGCGACGGTGCGCAGCAGATCGCGGCGGCTGATGACGTGCTTCATTCGTGTGCTCCCGGCACCAGCGGTGCCTTCAATGTCCACTGCGCGTCGAAGACCACGTGCGGGGCGACGACGAGCGGCAATAGCGCTGAGTCGCGGCTCATTATAGGGGCGGGGCTGCCGTGCCGTACACTGCCAGCGTGATTCCTGCCATCGTCCTTGCCGCTGGCCGTTCCGAGCGGATGGGGCGGCCGAAGGCGCTGCTGCCCTGCAGCCCCGGCGGCCTGACGTTCGTCCACCGGATCGCGGTGGCGCTCTGTGAGGGTGGCGCGGAGGAGGCGCTGATCGTCGGCCGTCCGGAAGACGAGGCGCTGAGGGCGGAAGTCGAGCGGCTGCCGGTGCGAGCACGGTATGTCGAGAATCCGGATGCCGACCGCGGCCAGTTGTCGTCTCTGCTGGCGGGACTTGGCGCGGCGGATCGCCCGGGAGTCAGCGGCGTCCTGGTGACGCCGGTCGATGCGCCCCTCATCACCGCGGCGACGGTCGCGGCGCTGCTCGCCCGCTTCCGATCGGGCGCCGGGCCAATCGTACGCGCCGTGCACCAGGGGCGCCACGGCCATCCGGTCCTGTTCGGCCGGGCGGTGTTCGACGCGCTGCGCCATGCCGACCCATCCGTGGGAGCGCGCGCGGTGGTGCACGCGCATGCGGCGGGGGTCGTCAATGTCGACACCGGCGATCCGGGGGTGGTCGCCGATGTTGATACGCCGGAGGATTACGACGCCCTGCCGCGATGAGCTTTGACCCTGGGCGCGGTAATTGGCTACAATGAGGGTTCGCTTCTCACCTCGAGAGGGCCTGTAGCGCAGTTGGGAGCGCGCCTGAATGGCATTCAGGAGGTCACCGGTTCGATCCCGGTCAGGTCCACCAACCTTCGCTCATGGTTGCAAGCGAAGGTTGCCCGCCATAGCGCGGAGCGCGACGGCGGGCCAGTCTGCGTCAATGAACGAGCTACGGTTGGCAAGCCCTGTCGCCGCCTCGTGCACGAGCTACGATTGGCAAGCCATCCTTCGCGGCCCAGTCATCGAAGTTCAGCCCAACAAAGAAAATACAGACGGAGCGTGCGCGAGCGACGCGGCTGTCTTGCGCAGACGTTGACGGAATTGCTACTCCCCTCGCCCCACCCGCTCGCAAATACTGTTGCCCGCCAGGGGCCATCGTCCTGAACCTCTCGCCACATCATCTGGTTGCCTTTCGGCCACCCCATTGCATCCGGTCGCACAATGGCGAAGCATGTCGTTTACGTTCTTCAGAGCGTGCCAGATCCCACGCGGCCGTACATCGGCCTCACATCTGATCTGGAGGCGCGTCTTGCGGCGCACAACGCCGGGCGGTGCAGACACACAGCTCGCTATCGCCCCTGGGAAGTAGTGGTCGCGCTTCGCGCGGACGCCGTACTCGGGCGCGTCCACGATGCCGGCATAGAACTGGTTCCGCAGTAGCACGCCAATCGCCTGCGAAGCGAGAGGACGACTCCGGCGGTTCGTCTGGCCCCAGGCCCGCGCCTGCTGCAGCACTTCCTGTTTGGTGAAGCGCCCGGTCGCGTAATGCTCGAACACCCGCCGAACGATCGGCGCGCGTTCCGGGTCGGGCATCAGGCTCTTGCCCATCGCCCGCGGCGCGTTCAGGTAGCCAATCGGCGCCAGGAAGGTCCAGCGTCCCAACTCCAGCGCGGCCTTCATGCCGGCGCGCGTCCGGTCAGAGCGACAGTCGTTGTCGAACTGCGCGAACGCGGCGAGCACGCCTTCCATCAACTTGCCGGTGGACGTGTCGTCGATCGGCTCGGTCGCAGAGCGCAGCGAGATACCGAGCGATTGCAGTAGGGACCGCAGAGCGAAGTGGTCGTACTTGTCCCGCGCGAACCGTGTCAAATTGAACACGACCACGAAATGCACGCGGCCCTTGTTCACCCGGCAGAACGTCAGCAGGTTCTGAAGCTGGCTGCGGTCGGTGGACTTGGCGCTCTCGCCTTCCTCGTGGAACCGTTCGAGGATCTCGTATCCCTGGCGGCGGCAGTACTCCTCGCAGGCGCGAAGCTGGGTCGGCAGACTGAGGTTCTCGGTCTGCTCCTTCGTGCTGACGCGAACGTAGATCACCGCGCCGACCATGATCGGCAGCGTAGATCCATTTGCTGGCTCGGGCAAGCTGCGTTTGCGAGGCACTGTTGCTACTCGGAAACGCGGCTCCGCTCCTGGCAAATCTCGACCACGATGTGCGCCATCGTCTCTGCGTGGCGCCGGATGTCCTCAATGTCCTGATCGGTCAGCGATTCCGCGTCCTCGCCGAGCAGTTCACGACAGCGCGCGATCGAGATCGGTTCTGACTCCTGTTCCGCACGATGGAGTACGTCCATTGCGCTCCCCTTGAACGCGAGTCGCGACGATTCGTGTTGGTTGGGTGGCGCGCTCGGGCGCGTCGATGTGTCATCGACGCGCCGATGTCCGTGCGAGCGCGGATGCGGGCCTGGAGCCGGCATCGTCCCGACGGAGCTATGCTCCGAGCGGCGACGATCGTGAATGGTTCGACCGTCCGTTGCGTTCAGTCAAGCCAGGGCAATGCAACGCCGCTGGTGAAAGCGTCCTCTGCGCAACGCATGATCCTGAGGATGATGCGTCGCGAGAGGTACCGAGATTCGCAGTTCAAGAAACGCACCGACGAACCACTCTCGGTCGTCGTGCGCCAGTCTGCGATGTTTGGGATTGCGCTCGATGCCGTGCCCCTGCGGGCGCTGGCCGTACGCGCGCTCCGTTGGCCGTGTCGGCGAACGGAGGGAGTGCCATGCGGCACTGACGTAATGAAAGCCAACATACGCCTGTGTGATTCCCGCGTCAACCTTGTTTTGGAGTTCAGCACACTGACCACCATCGCGTAGTTGCCTGAGACGTGCCGCGCGGAGGCGTCGTCAATGCCCGAAGGCCCGGCCGTCGGCCGGGTCGAAGCGAAGCGAAG
>JBDTOB010000021.1:0-17341 GCA_039933435.1 Acidobacteriota bacterium
GCGGCTGCAGCTGGCGAGAGCGCGGGCGCTCTCGGGCGACACCGCCAAGGCGAGACGCGTGTACGACGATCTGTTTGCGTTGTGGGAGAACGCCGACGCCGGGATCCCACTCATCACGGAAGCGCAGGCGGAATACGCCCGGTTGCGGTGAGGGGCGCGGTCCCTCATCCGGTGTCCGGTCACAGCGCTGGGCCGAGACAGCTGAGGCACCACCTTGTCGCGCCGATGACACCTCGAGCTCATCAGTGCTTTCTCGCCAGACCGCACGGCGCCCGGCGGCCAGGCCCCCGTCGTCCAGGAGGGCTTTGCTGGCTCAACTATTGCTTCAGCTGGCTCATGCGCTCCACGCAATTCACCGAGGTTGGTTACCTCGATCCGGTCCGTATTCTGACCGCCGAGCAGTCGTACACCTTCCTCCGCGCGGCCTTCGACCCCCGAACACCTCCGCCGCTCGACTGGCACAAAGGTCATGCGGCGAGCGCGCGACCGTTTTACGAGATTGCGACCCACCCCAGACTCATCGAGATCGTCACCCGACTCCTGGGCGACGATGTGATGCTGTGGGGGGCGCAGCTGCTCGCGCGCGAGCCCGGTCTCGCGCATCCGTGGCATTCCGACATCGAGCCCTCTGTTGCCCCGCCAGGTAAAACCGTGACCGTCTGGATGGGGATTGAACACACCACGGCGGAGTCCTCGCTGCTCCTCGTCCCGTACTCGCATCGCTTCGGCGTCACCGTCCAGGAAGCGCGCTGCAGCGCAGGACAGCGGCGCGCGGAGGCGACGACCGAGCAGGTCGTCAAGTGGGCTGCGAAGCACGACCAACGCGCCACGATGGTGCAACCAGCGGTTACCGACGGCATGGCGCTCGTCTTCGACGGCCAGCTGTGGCACCATTCCAACAACGTCTCGGGCAAGACCCGCCGGGCGCTGCTCCTGCAGTACGCGACCCCGGACGTGCCGATGCGAATTCCCGATTTGAATTATCTCGAGTGGCCGTTCCGGCACATCAGCGTGCCGAAGCCGGGGTGCATCATGGTGAGTGGCAGTGACAAGTCGGGAGTGAACCGTTTTGTGCCGCCCCCGATCTCGGTTTCCGCGGACGGATCACCGCTGGGTTGCCGCGTGTATACGCTCGACGTGCCGCTCGCGCCAGACGGTGACAAGGCATGGACGTCGTACAAGATTTTCAAGGGTGGGACGGCGGGCGTGCGCAAGTGGTCGTGTCACGCATCCGTCCTGACGCCGAATCAGAGCCCGCATCCGCCGCATCAGCACAAGGAAGAAGAGCTGCTGATGGTGCTCGACGGCGAGGTGGAGCTGGAGCTGCCGCAGGCGCCGGGGCCGGCACGCAGCGCGCGGCTGACGCGGGGGCAGTTCGTGTTCTATCCGCCCGACTTCCCCCACACTCTGCGCACCGTGAGCCAGACGCCGGCGAGCTATCTGATGTTCAAGTGGCAGGACGGCGCCGCCACCAGCGAGTCGCCGCTTGGGTTCGGGCGATTCGACCTGTCTGTGTCCGCGGCTGACGGACAGTCACAGGGCGCCCACGGATCCCGGCAGCGGCTGTTCTCCGGAGCCACGCCGAACCTCAGCAAACTCAGCGCTCACGTGTCGACGATGCCTCCGGGCGCGGGATACGAGCCGCACGCTGACGCGTACGACGTGGCGATTGTGACGCTCGAGGGAGAGGTCGAAACGCTCGGCGAGACCGTGGGTCCCAACAGCGTGATCTTCTATCCTGCCGGGCAGCCCCACGGCATGCGTAATGCCGGCGCGGCTCCCGCGAAATACGCCGTCTTCGAGTTCCACAGCGGGCGCATCGCCACCGATCACGCGACGCATACGCAGCCCACGCTGCTGGCAAAGGTCACCGATCCGGTGCGGTGGAAGCGGAGGCTCAAACAGCTGCTGTCGCGGTGACGAACCGCGCCAGCGCTGCGAAGTTGGTGCCAGCATGACACTCAGGCGCGGATCTCAGTCGGACATGTGACACGTGTCGCCGATCACGCGACAGCTCTTCGCCCTGCTGCTCATTCACGCAGTGCTCGTCACGCTGGGGCTCCACGTGGTGTTCTCGGTCCCGCGCGCCGCCACGCTGGCGCATCATCTCGACGCCTTCGCGGCGCGGAGCCAGGCGGGGGACTCGTGGAAGCCGATGGCTGCCGCGCGCGTCACCGCGTCCGAACACCCCGGAGCGTCGATCTACGAGGACGTGTTCTTTCGTCATCAGACCAAGTTCCAGTACCCGCCGTCAGCGCTCTTGTTCGTCGGTAGTCTCGAACGACCAGCGCTGAACGCCATCTCGTGGTGCGCGGTATGGCTGACCGTGCTGTTCACCGTGGTGCTGTTCGAGGGCAACCTTCGTCAGACCGCTACGCCGATCGGCGGCCTCGCCGATACCACCCTCCGAACGCTGGTCCTGGCGGCGCTCGCGCTGACGTTTTATCCTCTCCTCAAGGCCTATAGCCTTGGCCAGATCCAGGTCTGGATCGACCTCGCGTTCGCCGCGCTCGTCTGGGCGTGGTGGAGGGGCGCGCCGGCACTGAGCGGAGTGGCTCTCGGCATCGTCTGCCTCATCAAGCCACATTTCATCCTGCTGGCGGGATGGGGTCTCGCCCGGAGGCAGTGGCGGTTTGCGGCAGCGTGCGCCAGCACGGTGGCCGCAGGACTCGCACTATCGCTTGCCGCGTTCGGCCTGCCCACTCACCTTGACTATCTCCGCGTCGTCTCGTACATCAGCCGGCGCGGCGAGGCCTTCTACGCCAACCAGTCCATCAACGGCCTGCTGAACCGCTCGTTCGGCAACGGCGACAGTCTCGTCTGGCACGGCAATGCCTTCCCGCCTGAGCACGCGGGCGTGTATGCCGGGACACTGCTGCTGGGGGCCGTATGTGTCGGCGCGGCGCTGTGGCTGCCGCGACGCGCGGCGCACGGCAGCCTTCTGGACCTGTCCATTGGCGCGTTGACGATCGTGATCGTCTCTCCGATCGCCTGGGAACATCACTTCGGCATTCTGCTGCCGTTGCTGGCGGTAACCACTCCCCGGCTCCTATCCGGTCCGCCCGCCGGCAGATGGACGCCGGTGGTGCTCGGCGGCGCGTTCGTGCTCACCGGTCAGTACTTCGAGCCGGCGCAACGACTTGCCTCCTCGTGGTTGAACGTTCTTCAGTCGTACGTGCTCATCGGCGCGCTGGTGCTGCTGGCGGTCTGGCACAGGGCCGCGCGACGTTCGTTCTCCACTGCCTCACCACACCGCGTCATAAGCGGCTGACTGTCGAGCGCCGCTTCTTCGCGCCGCGCGTCGACGCGCGCATGCGCCAGGAGCCTCGGGTCACCCCGCCGCGGCCAGGTGCTGCTGGCCAGTGGCGGCCTCGAGCCGGGCCAGCTCCGCGTCGAGTTGGGGCAGCACCCGCTCCACCGTGAACCGGTTGAAGTGGTAGCCGTACATCATCAGCTCCAGCGTTCCACCCAGCAGATCTGGACGCCTGCGGAGGACCCTCAGCGTGAACCGCAGGTACGACCGGCGGAAGTCCGTCGGCAGGCTCTTCAGCATCCGGCCAAAGGCCCCCAGGGCCGACAGGAGCCGCCGCGCGCGGTTCCCCTGTTGCGCGGCCATCAACCTCTGCAGGTTACGCCTGATCCCGAGCCAGACTTCGATGGTGCCGGTCAGCCACGACGTCGGCGGCGCCGACCGAACCAGGGTCTGAAATGACCGCTCGAAGTAGCTGTCCGGCGAGTAGAGCGTCAGCATGACCCGGCGGTACCCCTCGAGCAGCGCCCGGCGTGGCAAAGCCGTTTGGATATTCGTGTAGCCGCAGTGATCGATGTCCATGTCAGGGGCTGGCTCGAGCAGGCGTCCTGTGGCCTTCATGCGGTCGTAGAGCGGCGTACCGTTCAGGGCAATCAGCAGGCCGACCATGGCCAGCGGAATACCTGCCTCGGCAATGAACTCGAGCTGCCGATCGAATACGTCGGCGGTGTCGCTGTCGAATCCGATGATGAACCCGGCGGACACCTGCAGCCCGGTCGCGCGGATCTTGTCGACGGTCGTCGTCAGCGGCTCCTTGAGGTTCTGGAACTTCAGCGCCTCCTTCAGTCCCTCCTTCGATGGCGTCTCGATGCCAAGGAAGACCCAGCGGAAGCCACACCGGACCATCTGTTCCATGAGGTCCTCGTGCTCGCCGAGATCGACCGACGCTTCGGTGCCGAACTCGAAGATCCGGGCGTTGTCGTCATTCCATTTCTGCAGCACGGGAAGCAGCTGCCTGACGTCCTTCTTGTTGCCGATGAAGTTGTCATCGACGACGAAGATCTCGCCGCGGTAGCCCGCGTGCTTGAGGGCTTCGAGCTCGCGCACCATCTGGAGCGGCGTCTTTGTGCGCGGGCGCCGGCCGAACATCACGATGATGTCGCAGAATTCACAGCGGAACGGGCAGCCTCGCGAAAACTGGACCGGCATGCTGAGGTAGTGGCTGATGTTCAGCAGGTCGAAGCGGGGCACCGGCGTCAGGGTCACGTCCGGCTTCTCGTCACTGGAGTAGCGGGCCTGGAGTCGATCGTGGATCAGATCGTTGAGGAACCGGTCCCACACCGCCTCGGCTTCCCCCGCCACGATCGTGGTGCACCAGGGCGCGCATTCGTCGGGCGACATCGTGGGAAACGGCCCGCCCATCACCACCGGCTTGCCGGCCTGCAGGCAGCGGCGGGCCAGCGCGATCAGGCCCTGCTTCTGAGTGATCATGGCGGAGAGGAAACAGACATCGGCCCACGCGATGTCGTCGTCGGACACCGGCTCGCAGTTGAGGTCGCGCAGCCGCACCTCGAACTCCGGAGGGAGCATCGCGGCGATGGTGATGAGGCCAAGGGGAGGCATGTAGGCCTTCTTCCCCATGAGCGGCAACACGTACTGGAGCCCCCAGTAGGTGCCGGGAAACGCCGGGTAGAGCATCAGCACACGGCGACGCGGCGGATTCATGATGGTGCCTTTCTGAGTCCGGCCCCCATGACGGGCAACCGCTCATTGCGCGACGCAGCGAGGGCGGACACCGTCGCTGTGCACTTCTCGATCGACCTCGCGCCGCACTGGCCCGGCCTACCGTCCCGATGGGAGCAGCCGCTGAAGCGCGCGAGCCGTCAGCCCGAGTCCGGGTTCGTTGCCGTTGATGATGCCGACCGGATCCGCGTCCACGGGAGTGACCTCGATGCATTCCGCCGGGACGCTCGCCAGGTAGGCCGTGTAGACGGAATCGAAGTCGAGGACAGCGTCCGCGCCGCGCGTGCTGACGAGCAGCACCTTGACGGTGCACGGCCTGACATCGACGGGCCGATAGGCGCGCATGGCATGCAGGTTGGCGCGGTAGGCGTGGATGCGACGCTGGAAGCTGGCCATCTCGAGGTCGGGCGGCAGGCAGCGATGCTCGATGGCCTGGCTGATGAGGTAGGCCATCCGATCCGGCGACTCGCGCAGCGCCTCCCAGTCGATCGGCAGCTGGATGCCCATGATCTTGTCGGCGAGGAAGATGAAGTCGTGAGCCGCGCGCAGATCGGGGTCCTGCTCGGACTCGATCTGGGCCCAGTCGCGGTCCATGATCGGCGAGATGTGTATGACCGAGTCGATCCGGCCTCCGCCCCGGAGCACCTGCTGTGCGATCTCGAAGGCCGGGAGGCCGCCCATGCAGTAGCCAGCGAGGAGCGGCGCGCCGTCGCCATCGATCTTCTTGATCTCCTCGAGGTAGTGCGCCGCCTGCGCCTGGATCGTCTGGTAGGGCGTGCGCCGGTCGTTCAGTCCGGGCGTCTGGATGGCGAACAGCGGCTGGTCGAGTCCGAGGTGACGTGTCAGGTACTGGAAATAGGACACGCTGCCATCGGTGGCGTGAATCACGAACAGCGGCTTGCGAGAGCCGCGCGGCTGCAGGGGCACGATGGTCCCTTCGTAGAGCTCGGGCTGCAGGTCGCGTCCCGGCTCGGCGTCCGAGGCAACCATGCGTTCGAGCAGCGCCCGTTTGGCCTCGGACAGTTCTTCAATTCGACGGGTCGGTTCGCTCATCCTGCGGCTCCCGGGTGACCTACTCGGTTGTCTCACTGTGACTTCAGGTATCGAACAGCGTCTTCTTCCGAAAGGCTTTCCACCCAGTCTAGCAGCTTGTCCCGGCGCGCCTCACGACCCCTTCGCTCGTCGGCGATGAACCGCGCATGCTCTTCCACCGTGGGGCGCGCAGCGAACAGGCTGATGGGCAGGCGGACACCGAGCGCCGATTCGACGCGCGACACGACCCGCGCGGCCAGCAGCGAATGGCCGCCCAGCTCGAAGAACTCGTCATGCACGCCGAGGTCGTCGACGCCCAGCACATGCCGCCAGATGTCGGCCACCTGCGCCTCCAGGTCGTCGCGCGGCGGCACCAGCGCCCTTGCCCTGGTCACGCTCGACGCGTCAACGGACAGCGCCGACAGTGCGGCACGGTCCACCTTGCCGTTCGGGGTCATCGGCCACTCGTCGACCCGGGCAAACACGGCGGGCATCATGTACGACGGCAGGCGGTCGCTGAGGAACCGTCGGAACGACTCCGGCGAGAAGTGATCCGGGTCGCAGCGCACGCACGCCAGCAGTCGCGTGTCGTCCTCCGCCCCGCGTTGGCCGACCACGACCGCCTGCTGCACATCGGCATGGCGGGCGAGTGCCGCCTCGATCTCCGCCGGCTCCACCCTGAATCCGCGGACCTTGAGCTGATGGTCCAACCGGCCGAGGAAGCGCAGCGCGCCATCGTTTCCGAAGGCACCGCGATCTCCGGTCCTGTAGATCCGCGCGCCGCTGACGTCCGCGTACGGATCCGCCACGAAGCGCTGGGCCGTCAGCTCCGGTCGATGCCGGTAACCCCGTGCCACGCCCACCCCGCCGATGTGTATTTCGCCGGCGACGCCGACTGGCACAGGGTGACCCGCGGGATCGAGCACGGAGATCCAGGTATTGCCGATCGCCGACCCGAGGTCTGGCGGCCGTCCCTGCCGCACGCGCGCGACCGCCGACCAGACGGTCGTCTCCGTCGGGCCGTAGAGGTTCCACACCTCGGCCCCCGACGCCGTGAGGTCGGCCGCCAGCGACGCGGACAGGGCTTCGCCTCCGCACAGCACCTTGAGATCGGGGCCGGGTCGGAACCCTGCCTCGACGAGCATCCGCCAGGTTGACGGCGTCGCCTGCATGACCGTGGCGCGGCAGGCGGCCAGTGCGTCGGCGAGTCGCTGGCCGTCGCCGGCCGTCTCGCGCGACGCGACGACGACGCGGGCGCCGACCACCCACGGCAGGAACAGTTCCAGTACGGCGATGTCGAACGACAGCGTCGTGACCGCCAGCAGGACGTCAGCGGCGGCCAGACCCGGTTCGCGCGCCATCGACTCGAGGAAGTTCACGACGCTGCGGTGCGTGACCTCGACGCCCTTCGGGGAGCCCGTCGACCCGGAGGTGTAGAGGACATACGCCAGGTCGACTGGCGAGACCTGCGCGACATCGGTGGCGATGGGGTCGGGTCCCTCCGCTGCCTCGAGATCCTCGAGCAGCAGGCGCGGCGTCGAGTCGGGGACCACCGCACAGCACTGGATCTGGTGGAGCTCGGCGGCCGGCCCGGTGAAGGTCGTGAGGACCGCCGCGATGCCGCTGTCGTCGGCGATGAAGCGCAGGCGGTCGGCCGGGAAGGCGGTGTCGAAGGGCACATACGCTGCCCCCGACTTGAGGATGCCGAGCAGAGCGACGAGCATCTCGAGCGAGCGCTCGAACGCCAACCCGATCAGCCGGCCCGGCCCCATGCCGTGCGCCTGGAGCCGGCGGGCAACCAGGCTCGACCGGCGGTCCAGCTCGGCGTAGGTGATGAGGCGGCCTTCGAAGCTCGCTGCGACGGCCTGCGGAGTCCGGCGGGCCTGGGCGGCAACCAGGTCGTGCACGCAGGCGTGTTCCGAGAACGGCCGAACGCTGGCGCGCTGTCTGTCCCGCAGCGCTGTCTGCTGGGCCGCATCGAGCATCGGCAGCCCGCCGACCGTCGTCGTCGGCGCGTCGGCGATACCGCCGAGCAGCGTCACGAACAGCGCTGCGAGCCGTTGTACGGTTTGCCTGTCCCAGACATCGGTCTGGTACTCGAGAAGGGCCCGCAGGCCGTCTGGCGAGTCCTCGCAGAACAGCGCCAGCTCGAACTTGGCGGCCTGAGGACGCACGAAGATCGGTTCGATCTGGAGGCCGGCCCGGGTAGAGGTCGCGATCGGAACGTTGAGCGCGAAGAACACGTCGAACACGGGATTCCGGCCCGCTTCGCGCTGCTTCAGGAGCTCGACGACCCGTTCAAACGGCATCTCCTGGTGGCTCCAGGCCCCGCGGATGCGCTCCTGGACCGCTGACAGCAGATCGGCGAAGGGCACGTCGGGGTCGACGTCGCTGCGAATCACGACCGTGTTGGCGAGACAGCCGACGAGCCGCTCGAATTCCGGTCGTGCCCGGTTCGCCATTGCCGTGCCGATTGCGATGTCGCGCTGGCCGGCGCAGCGCGCCATCAGCACCTGGAACGCCGCCAGCAGGACGGCGTACAGGCTCGAGCCCTGCGTGCGGGCCAGGCGTCGCAGCCGCTCCGACAGCGCGGGCTCCAGCGTGAAGACCTCGGCGGCGCCGGCCGGATCGCGCGTCGCAGTGCGGGGCCGGTCGGTCATCAGATTGAGGGGCGTGACACCGTTGAGGACGCCCCGCCAGTACTCCGTCATCTGGATGGCCGCGTCCGATTCCAGCCGGTCCCGCTGCCACGCGACGAACGTGCCGTAGGTCACCGCCCGTGCCGGTTGCGGCACGACCTCACCACGGCGAAGGGCCGCGTACACGTCCAGCACGTCGTTGAGCAGCACACGCAGCGACGTGCCGTCCGCAATCAGATGGTGAATGCAGAGGACCCAGAGATGTTCCTGCGCGGAGAGCCGGAACAGCCGCGTACGAAACAGTGGCGGCTGGCCGAGATCGAAAGGCGCGCTGGCGGTATCCGACGCCCGCCGCTCGGCTTCCTCGCGGCGACGGTCGGGAGAGAGGTCCTCCAGGCTGATCACCGGGAGCTCGATCGCGACGTGGTCGTGCACGGCCTGCATCGGTTCGCCCTCGACGGCGCTGAAGGCGGTGCGCAGCGCGTCGTGCCGATCAGCCACCACCGCGATGGCCCGCTGCAGGTCGATCACGTCGAGCGCGCCGCGGACGTAGGCCGCCGCGGGAATGACGTACGCCGTTTGCGCGCCGGCGAGCTGATCGAGGAACCAGATGCGCTGCTGCGGATGAGACAGGACATACGGCATCGCCGGATCGGGCGTCGGCGGCAGCGGGTCTGGCGCCGCCGACCTCGTCAGGAGCTGCAGGAGACCGTCGCGGTGCCGCACGATGGCCTCTCGCAGCGGCGGCGTCAGCGCGCTGGCCGGTGAGCATCGCAGCCGGCCCTCGTCGGCGACCACCGACACGCCGGCCTCACACAGGGCCTGCATGAGCTCGCGCGTCGTCACAGGATGACGTCCTGGACGGTCGTGCCGGAGGCGCCTGGCGGTGAGACATTCCGGAGTTGGCTCGCCTGCCGCAGATCCAGCACGAGCGACACGAGTTCGGCCAGCGTCATCTTCTCGAGCAGCTCCGCTGGCGGTACCTGCACCCCCAGCTCGACCGACAGGCGATTGGTCAGGTCGATCGCCATGAGCGAGTCGAGCCCGAGCGAAGCGAGCGGACGGTCGGCGGGCACCTGATCCGCCGACGTCTGAATGACGACGGCCAGTGATTCGCGCAAATGCCTCAGCAGCAGATCGTCCCGAGCGGCCGCGTTGGCCGCGTCGAGTTGCAGCGCAATGCCATTCGAGGACCGCGCCCCGGCCGGCGTCGCGCCTCTGGCGGCTGCAGGTCGGGCCATCCAGTACCGATGCCGATCGAAGGGATACGTCGGAAGCGCAACGGTGCGATACGGCACGCGGCACACATCGGGCCAGTCAAGATCCTCGCCGCGTACGTATCGCACGGCGAGATGGGCCGCATCTTGGCTCTCGCCAGGCGCCGTGTCGCGGGGCGGAGCCGGATGCTCTGCTGCGGCCACGGCCGTCGGCTCGGCCAGGTGCGCGTCCGCACGGCCATCCAGCCAGGCCAACAGCGCCGCACAGAGTTCGTCGAGCGTCTCGCCCCAGACCGCGATCCGGTGACGGTAGTGGGCCCGGCGGGCGCCGGCGGTGCCGCAGACATCGGCCAGCAAAGGCCGTTCGCGGCGGAGCCATGCCACCAGATCCTGGGCGCGCCTGCGCAACGCCGCCTCGCTCCGCGCCGACACAGGAAGCACCATCGGGCCGGCCGGCTGAGGCGAGATCGGGGCGGCCCAAGGCGCCCGCGAGAGCACGACATGCACGTTGGTGCCGCTGAGCCCGAAGGAGCTGACGCCGGCGACGAGCGCGGCATCATCGACCGGCCACGCCTGGCTGCGACTGGGAATCTCGATCGGCAGGGCCTCGGCGGCGATGTACGGATTGAGCGCGGTCAGGTGCAGATGGGGCGGAATCCGCCCCTCGCGCAGAGCCAGCACGACCTTGAGCAGTCCCGCGATGCCCGCTGCCGCCTCGAGGTGGCCGATGTTCGTCTTGACGCTGCCCAGGACGAGCGGCTGCGACGGTGGGCGTCCGACGCAGAGGGCGGCGCCCAGCGCCCGGACCTCGATGGGATCTCCCAGGACGGTACCGGTACCGTGCGCCTCGACGTAGTGCACCCGCCCGGGCGCGACGTGCGCATCGGCGAGTGCTGCGACGACGACCTTCTGCTGCGCCACGCCGTTTGGTGCCGTCAACCCGCTGCTGCGACCGTCGTGGCCGGCCGCCGATCCGCGAATGACGGCGGCAATCGGGTCGCGGTCGCGCTGGGCATCGGCGAGCCGCTTCAGGACGACCAGGCCCGCGCCTTCGCCTCGCACGTAGCCGTTGGCCGCTCGATCGAACGTCCGGCATCGGCCGTCCTCCGAGAGGATCCTGGCCTGGCAGGCCCACAGCGTGGTCTCGGGGGCCAGCATCAGATTCACGCCGCCGGCCAGTGCCATATCCGACTCACCATCGCGTACGCTTCGATACGCCAGGTGCACGGCCGAAAGCGAGGACGAGCACGCCGTGTCTATGGCAAACGCCGGCCCCTGCAGTCCGAGCACGTAGGCGATGCGCCCCGCCGCGACGCTCGGGGAGTTCGAGGTGCCGCAGTACGCATCGATGCGCTGCGCCTCCGGCAGGCGCATCCGCAGGAGCGCGTAGTCGGACGTGCTCATGCCGATGAAGACACCCGTGCGGCTGCCGCCGAGTCCGTCGGCTGGCTGCCCGGCATCCTCGAGCGCTTCAATGGCCAGTTCGAGCAGCAGGCGCTGCTGCGGGTCCATGCCCTCCGCCTCGGTGGCGCCGATGCCGAAGAACGGTGCGTCGAACGCGTCGACGTCGTCGATATAGCCCGCGAGTAAACCATGGGCCGGCAGCATGGCCGCCAGATCTTCGCCCATGAGCGCGCGGCGCGCGTCCGGAAGCCTGCCGATCGCGTCGCGGCCGTTGTCGAGCAACTCCCAGAACCGGCGCGCGTCGGGCGCGCCCGGGAAGCGGCAACCGAGGCCAATGATCGCCACCGGGGCGTGCTCGTCTGGTGGCTCGCGCGTCGCACCGGCGCCAGACGCAGGCCCGACACTGGCCAGATGCGCCACGAGCGCATCCAGCGTCGGATGATCGTAGAAGACCGTCGGCGACACCGGCTGGCCCAGCCACTCCTCGAGATCGCCAGAGAGGACGACCGCGTCGCGCGATCCGAGCCCGTAGCTGGCAAACGGCGCCTGCGAATCGATCTGGTCGGGCGTGCTTCCCACTGCCTCGCAGAGGCCGCGGACGATGGCCTCTCGAAGCGCATCGGGAGTGTGTGTCATGTGCGTGCGACCAGGCCTGCAATCGCCTGGCGAAGGTAAAGTGTCCGGCAGGCCCGTCGCTGCGGCTTGCCACTGCCGGTCCTGGGCAGGGAGCCCCACCCGACCCAGAGCAGGTCGCTGACCGTCAACCCGTGCCGCTCGGCCACGGCGGCGCGGATCGCGCTGGCCGCCCCGGCAAGGCCCGCGTCTGTGCGTGTCGTCGCGTCGACCCCGGCCTCATCGCGCGCCGCCGCGGCAGCGGCCCCGCGCGCGATCTCCGCGACGACCACCAGTCGTTCCCGTCCGCCTGCGTCCACCGAGAACGCGATGACGCCCCCGGGTCGCACCGCCAGATGCTGTTCGACGGTCTGCTCGACGTCCTGCGGATGGTGGTTGCGGCCGTCGACGACGATGAGGTCCTTGAGCCGGCCGGCGATGAACAACTCACCGTCGAGCGTGCATCCCAGATCACCCGTGCGAAGAAACGGTCCCTCGTCCGGCTCCGCCAGGCGTGCGCCGAAGGTGGCCTCCGTCGCAGAGGGGCGACCCCAGTATCCGGCGGCCACGCTTCCGCCCCGCACCCACACCTCGCCGACCCTCCCGGCGGGCATGCGCACGCCGGAGTCTGGCGCGACGATCTCGACGTGAAGGCCACGGCCGGCGGACCCGACGCTCACGATCCGCCGTGATTCCGGAGACGACGGGCTCGCGGGGATGACCACGTCCTCCTCGAGCGCCGCCCGATCGACCGTCTGCGTCACCAGCCCATGACGGCTCGACACCAGGAGCGTGCACTCCGCCAGCCCGTAGCTCGAACAGAACGCCTCGGGACGGAACCCGCACGGCGCGAACGTCTCGCAGAAGCGCTCGATCGTTTCCGCCCGCACCGGCTCGGCGCCGTTGCCGGCTGTGGCCCAGCAGCTGAGGTCGAGACGCTCCAGATGCGCCGGGCGCACCTTGCGAAGCACGAGGTCGTAGGCGAAGTTGGGCGCAAATGAGATCGTGGCCCGATGGCGCGAAATGCCCTCCAGCCATCGCAACGGGCGCTGGAGAAACGAGAGGGGCGACATCATCACGCTCTCGATCCCAAACGAGAGAGGCTGCAGCACGTGGCCGATGAGCCCCATGTCGTGGTACGGCGGCAGCCACGACAGGCCGCGTGAGTGCGGCCCCATCCCCAGGGCCTCTCCGATGCGGCGGGCATTACAGGAGATGTTTCGGTGCGACACCATGACGCCCTTCGGTGCCGAGGTCGATCCCGACGTGTACTGGAGAAATGCCAGGTCTGCGGCGTCACCGGGCGGCGGGTGCCACGGCGCCGCCGCGTCGGTCGCGATCGATTCGGTGTCCACCCACGCCAGGCGTTGCAGGCTGGGATGGCGCGCCACGAGTGGTCCAAGCTTTTCGCGCTCTGTCGCGCCGACGAGCGCCGCCATCGGCCGGCAGTCGTCGACGACGCCCAGCAGGCGTTCAAGCGCGGCGTCGGGTCGGATCGGACCAGGAGGGTAGAGGGGAACGGCCACGACACCGCCGGCCAGACAGCCCAGAAACGCTTCGATGAATCCTGGACCTGGCGCGTGCATCACCAGAACGCGCTCGCCCGCCAGACCCGCGCGGCGCAGGTCGGCGGCAATCGAGGCCACGCGCCCGAACAGCGTCCCATACGTGAGCCGGTCGCCCTCGTCATCCTGGGCGCGCAGGTAATGGAACGCCACCGCTTCCGGACGGGACGCCGCCACGGCGGCCAGGCCGTCCGACCAGGTGCTGCCGGCCCCGACCTCGGCGACGAGACCGGACGGCATGCGCACCTGCGGCACCGATGGCTTCACGCGCGCTCCGAGCCCGGGCGTGCACGCCCCACCCGCGCATCGCGCCGGAGCGCCCAGAGGGTCCACAGCCCCCCAAGCGCATCCACGACGCCGAACGCGATGATGTTGGTTGGCGCCAGACCGGTCAGGACGAAGAGTGTCAGGACGACCAGCACGATCATGCGCGTGACGACGGTGAATCCAATCATCGCGGTCGACCTGGTCCGGATGATCCACACGTAAAGGATGGCGAGATTGAAGACCAGCAAGGCGGCGACGCGGCCCCAGATCTCGTGCGTCGGGACCATGCCGACGGCTCCCATGATCAGATCGGGCGCCAGCATGCCGCCGATGCCCAGCACGAACAGGTAGACGCCGAACACCGTGAGCGTGTGGTAGACCGTCACGCCAGGTTGCACCTGCGGCCTCACGGCTTCCACCCCACGGCCTCGCACCACGCGTACGCGGCGAAGGCGTCGGGTCTTTGGGCAAAGCTGCTGCACTTGGATGCCATCACGCCAAGCGCGAACTGATTGGCCCAGCCGAGCTCCAGAAGCTGGGTGGCGACGTTGGACTGGGTGATCATGCCGCGCCAGAAGTCGGTCAACGCCTTGATCTCGTCGGGCGTGCCGTGCGACTCGTAGCTCGCCGAGACCGCCACGCGCTCGAAGCCCGCCTCGTCGAGCAGGCCTCTGAGCCGCCGGCCGAGAAACGGATCGTGGCCGTTGTACTTGCGCAGCTTCGTGTACAGCGCCAGTCCCTGCGTGATGACCGGATCGGACGGCGCGATGAGGTCGCCGCCCTGGTCGGCCTCGCGTACCCCGACCGCACCGCCGGGCTTGAGCACGCGACGGACCTCTCGCAGCGCGCGCGGTGGATCCTGGACGTTCATGAGCACCGCACCGATGTGCACACGGTCGACCGACGCGTCGTCCGCGGGGATCTCGTAGATGCTGCCGATGTCGAAGGTGAGGTTGCCGCGGTCTCGGACCTGCGCGCGGGCCATCTCGACCTGCGATGCCTCGATCTCGAGGCCCCTGACCTCTCCGGGCGCGACGATGTCCGCGAGGCCGACGGTGATCGTTCCGGGTCCGCAGCCGCAGTCGAGGACGCGGTGACCGGGCGCGAGGTGCGGCAAGAAGAACGCCGCATGGCTCGACGCGGTGCGCCTGGCCATGAGCCGGACGGCCGTGGCGTCGTAGCCCATCGTGTAGCGCTCATGACCTGGCCGCTTCCTGAAGAACGGGAACGGAAACCTCACGCTACCTCTCGACTGTGTTGCCGGGCACCGCCGACGCTTGGGGGAGCGGGTATCTTACGCAGTCGACGCGGGGTTGTAAAGGCAGCCGGAGCGCTGCGCGCCGGACGGTTGACTGCCGCGAGCGTCACCCGGGCGGCGGCGGCGGATCGAGTACATGGCGCCTCCGGCGTGATGCGGCAATTGAGGTGTCCGTGAAGGCCCCCCGGCAGGACTTCCGAGGGTCGATTGACGCGTCGTCGCGGAGGGCCGGACCGAAGCCTCCGAGCAGGTGGATTCAGCCCGCGTGCTGAGCCGCAGCGGGCCGCGCCGACAAGACGGCTTGAGGCGTTATCCGCCTCGGGAACCGCCCCGACACGCCCTGCGGACCAGAGTCGTCGTGTGGTCCAAAGGTGTGCGATACTGAACACCCTGCTCCCATTACATCAGTTACCCTTCGTGGGGTCGCCTCTCGTCAACTCTCGCGGGACTGCATCGGCGTCGGAGAGTCTCCTCTTGGCGCGCCCCTTGGTCGCCTCAGTAGTCAGAACAGATGTCCTCAGAGCCCCTTCGCAGCGCAGCGCAGCTCGCGTCCGCAGCGTCTTCTGACGGTGAAGGGGCGCTCCTCAAGGCAGGTGCCCTGCAGCGAGCGATTTTCAACAGCGCGAACTTCTCGAGTATCGCCACCGACGCGCAGGGCGTCATCCAGATCTTCAACGTCGGCGCGGAGCGCATGCTGGGCTATGCGGCCGCCGATGTGATGCACAAGATGACGCCGGCCGACATCTCCGATCCACAGGAAGTGATCGCGCGGGCCACGTCGCTGAGCGTCCAGCTCTCCACACCGGTCGCGCCGGGCTTCGAGGCTCTGGTCTACAAGGCCGCACGAGGCATCGAGGACATTTACGAGCTGACCTATATCCGCAAGGATGGCAGCCGCTTCCCGGCGGTCGTCTCGGTCACGGCTCTGCGCGACGCGCAGGACACCATCATCGGCTACCTGCTGATCGGCACGGACAACACCGCGCGCAAGCAGGCTGAACAGGCGCTGCTCAAGGACGCCACCGAGCGAACTCTGGTGGAAGCGCTCGTGCGCCTGCAAGGCGCCGCCCTCAATGCCGCCGCCAACGCCATCGTCATTACCGACCGTGCAGGGCTCATCGAATGGGTCAACCCGGCATTTTCGGACCTCACCGGCTACGCCGCCGACGAAGCCGTGGGCAGGAACCCGCGAGACCTGGTCAAGTCGGACAAACACGATCCGGCGTTTTACACGAATTTGTGGCGTACGATTCTGTCCGGGCGGGTCTGGCGCGGCGACATGATCAATCGCCGCAAGGACGGTAGTCTCTACACCGAGGATCAAACCATCACGCCCGTACGCGACTCCGAGGGCAAGGTCTGCCACTTCATCGCCGTGAAACAGGACATCACGGAGCGCAAACGCGCCGCAGAGGAGTCCCTCCAGCGCGCCCAACTGTCGGCGCTGGGCGCAACCGTCGGACTGTCGCTGGCCGATACCGACACGCTTGCCCAGGCCCTGCAGCGGTGCGCCGAGGCGCTCGTTATCCATCTCGGAGCGGCCTTCGCTCGAATTTGGACTCTCAACGAACGGGGCCAGATGCTCGAATTGGAGGCGAGCGCGGGGCTGTACACCCATTTGAACGGCCGACATGGAAGGGTCCCGGTCGGACAATTCAAGATTGGACGTATCGCGCGGGATCGCAAACCGCACCTGAGCAACACCGTCCCCGACGATCCCGAAGTCACCGACCGGGAATGGGCGCGGCGCGAAGGGATGGTGGCGTTTGCCGGCCATCCGTTGATTGTGGGTGACCGCGTCGTCGGCGTCATGGCGCTCTTTGCCCGGCATGCGTTGCCCGACTCCGTCATCTCGACTCTGGCGTCCGTGGCCGATCACATTGCGCTCGGCATCGAACGCCACCGCAGCGGCGAGGCGCTGCGGACCGCCGAAGAACGCATGCGGTTTGCGCTGCAGGCTGCGGGTGTCGGGATTTGGGACATGGACTACACCACCGGAGTGCTCCGGTGGTCAGAGATATTGGAAGGCCATTACGGCCTCCAGCCGGGCACGTTTGCCGGCACGTTCGAGGCCCTGGTCGAGCGTATTCATCCCGACGACCGAGAGTCTGCGCTCGGGGTGATTGCGAAGGCCATGAAGTCTGACGGCGAGTTCCAGGAACTGAACCGAGCGATCTGGCCTGACGGCACGATACGGTGGCTGAGCGGTGCCGGCCGCATCTTCCTCGGCGAGGATGGCAAACCGGCGCGCGGCGTCGGCATTTCCCTGGATGTCACGGAACGTCACAAGCTGGAAGAACAGTTTCAGCAGGCGCAGAAGATGGAAGCCGTGGGACGGCTGGCAGGCGGCGTGG
>JBDTOB010000022.1:0-16286 GCA_039933435.1 Acidobacteriota bacterium
CTCTCGAGAAACCTCGACCCGGCGGCCGCGATCGCGACGCCGATGACGGCCCCTATCGCGGCGAGTCCCAGACCCTGGCGTAGCACCAGACGAATCACGCTGCGGCTGTCCGCGCCGAGCGCGATGCGGATCCCGATCTCGCGCGTGCGCCGGCTTACGGCATAGGCCGTCACGCCGTAGATCCCGATTGCGGCCAGCAGCAGCCCGACCAGGCCGAGCGTGCCGGCGACCGCGGCGGCGATGCGCTGCGGGATCTGGCCGATGGCCGTCACGTCGCCGAGCGGCAGCGCCTCCGTGATCGGCAGGCTCGGGTTCATGGTCCGCAGGATCGACCGCACGTCCGGCACCGCGCTGCGGTCGCCGGCCGTGCGCACCAGCAGCGCCGCCCGCGCCATGAAGTTCTGCGCGAACGGCACGTAGATGCACGGCTCGACCGGCCCGGTCAGTCGGATCAGGCGCGCGTCGGCCGCGACCCCGACGACCGACAGGGTGCGCGCGCCGCCGGGACCGTCCACGATCATCTGCTGCCCGAGCGGATCCTCGCCCGGCCAGTACTGCGCCGCCAGCGCCTCGTTGACGATCGCGACCGGCAGCGAGGTGGAGGTGTCGGCCGCCGTAAAGTCGCGGCCGCGGCTGACCGGCAGCTTGAGGGTAATGAACAGCCCCGGCTCGGCCACGTTCCAGTCGGCGAGGAAGAACTCGCCGAGCGGGGGTGTTTTCCCTGGCAGCTTGATCCCTCCGAGCCCCAGGCGCCCGCCGTCGAGCGGCAGATCGACCGTCAGCGTCGCGCTCTCGACGCCCGGCAACGCCCGTGTCCGCTCGAGTAGCTCGCGCACGAACGGCTGGCCGCTGTCCTTGGTGTAGCCGGCAAGGCTCAGGTCCAGCTGAACGACATCGACGCGGCGCTCGTCGAACCCGGGTTCGATCGCCGCGGCATGTTCGAGCGCCCGCAGGAACAGCCCCGCCACAATCAGCAGCATCAGCGACATCGTGACCTGTCCGATCACGAACGCGTTCCGGAGCCGCAGACGCGAAGGGCCGCCGTCGAACCCGTCGGCCTTGAGCGACGGCACGAGATCGGCGCGCGACGCCTGGAGCGCGGGTGCGAGGCCTGACAGGACCGCGGCCGCCAGCGAGACGACGACCGCGAACGTCACGACCCGCCAGTCCGTGCCGAACGCGACCCCGACCGGCACCGGCAGTCGCGGCAGCAGCGCCAGCAGCAGGCTCGTGAACCATTGGGTCAGCAGCAACCCGATCAGCCCTGCCGCCGCGAAGAGGATCAAACTCTCGGTCAGCAGCTGGCGGATCAGCCGTCCACGGCTGGCGCCGATCGCCAGCCGGACCGCGACCTCCTTCCGCCGCGCGGCGGCGCGCGCCAGCAGCATGCCGGCAACATTGACGCACGCGATCAGCAGCACCAGCGAGACGATCGCCATCAGGAGCGCGAGGAATCCCGCGACCGTCGAGGTCTGTCCCGGGATGAGCGCGGTCGCCGCCGCCGCGAAATTCTGGCCGCGGTTCTGGTCCGGATACTCGCGCTGAAGGTTCGCGCCGATCGTCTGCAGCTCGGCGTTCGCCTGGCCGAGCGTCACGCCGTCCCGGAGCCGACCTCCCATGAACAACCAGACCGACCGCCGGTGTTCCAGGATGTTGTCGCCGATTCGGGGCGCCGCGGTCCCGACCGCGCTGATCGGCGTCCACACATCCGCCTTCATCATCGTCGTGCCCTGGAATCCCGGCGAGGCGATCCCGACGACCGTGAACGGGTGTCCGTTGAGCGAGATGGTCCGACCGGCCAGGGCGGGATCGGCGGCGAACTGCCGCGACCAGAGGTCGTGGCTGAGGACGGCGACCGCGTGAGAGCGATCGGGATGGTCGTCGCCGTCCTGCAGGAGACGGCCGAGCTCGGCGCGCGTGCCGAGGACCTCGAAGTAGTTGGCGCTGACGACCGCGCCGTAGATCCGGACGGTGTCGCCCGTCGTCGCGAGGCTCATCGGCTGCGGCTCGACGCGGTAGGCGTAGAGCCCGGCGAGCGACGTCGTCCTCGCGCGCAGATCGAGGTAGTTCGGATACGACACGGTGTCGAAGCCGCGGCCGTCCTGGGTTCGCCCGACGTCGACGACGCGGCCCGGGTTGGAGAGGCCGGGCAGCGGACGCAGCAGCATGGCACTCGCGATGGAGAAGATCGTCGTGTTCGCGCCGATGCCGATCGCCAGCGACAGCGCAGCCGTGAGGGTGAAGAGCGGGCTGTGGACGAGCAATCGGAACGCGTAGCGGACGTCCTGCCGGAAGGCTGAGAGCATGCAGGTCTCCTGGTCGGACCGGCGAATGGTCTCGTATTCTTACGACGGCCGCGGCGGATGGTTCCGGAAATATGGGCGCCGCGGGCGTCGAGCTACAGTTGGGACGTATGAGCCACGGTTTGAGAGGACACCTTCTGAAAGAGACCGGCATCCTGCCCGACTACGACGCCGCGGATTACCTCCGCATCACCCTGATCATGGGTCTCATGGGAGCGTTCTTCTGGGCGATCCGGGGAACGCGCGGCTTCGGTGGCGAGTCCGGCGGCACGCTGGCGGGACTCGGATGGGCCTCGCTCTGGCTGGCGTTCTCGCACCTCCGCGGCGACGGGGCGCGGCGGCCGTACGGATCGGCGTGGATGCTGGCCGCCATCGTCCTCGGCGTTGCGGCTGGCGGCCTGACCGGTTACGGCGTCTACATCTCCTGGCTGAACGGCGTCTACCAGATGAACGGCAACGAGGTCGCCCGCGGCATCGCACCGTGGACCGGATACGTGATGCTGTTCATCTGCGGCATCCACTGGGGCGGCGTGACCGGCAGCTTCATGGCGTGGGCCGGACCGGCGAAACCCGTGGGCTGGCGCGTGTGGGTGGCGCGCATCCTCGCGGGTGCTGGCGGCGGCGCCTTCGCAGCCATGCTGGTCGGCTGGTTCCCCTCCGTCTTCCTTCCTTTTTACAACGAGGGCTACTACCAGATCGACGCCTACGCGACGAGCGCCCGCGCCATGCGGTCCGCGACGACCATCGCGCAGCACGTCGGCCCGTTCCTGGGGTTCCTGAGTGTCGAGCTGGCGCGGCGCGACTGGCGCGCCGTGAAGGTGATGCTCGTGATGGCCTTCGGATTCGCGATTCCCTTTGCCGCCGGCGGCTACTGGCACACGCTGCGCGGCGCCGGCCCGGACATCGACTGGTGGAAGAACTGGGAAATGACCATCGGACTGGGCGGCGGGCTCGCGTTCGGGCTGGCGTTCTACCTGTTCAACCGGCCCACCGGACCACCGCGCCGTCCGGCGCTACGCCTCGAACGCATCGTTGTCGTCGGTCCGGTGCTGTGGCTCGCCCTCGGCACCGTCATGCTGGGGGCGTACGACGGGTTCATGCGGCTGCATGGTCTCGAAGCCTCGGTGGCGCTGAGACGGACGACGGTCTTCTGGATCTATCAGTGTGCCGCGGGGTGCGCCTTCGCCTACTGGGCGTACCGCGCGCCAGACACGGCCGCAGCAGCGCGGAGAGAATCCGACCGGCCACCCCTGCCCGTCGTTGCACTGACCGCCATCCTCGCAATCGTCGTGCTCGCGGGATTCGCCGTGAGCATTCCTGACCCGCGGCGTCTGGCAGACACGGTGCTGCTCGCGCTCTACTCCCTGTATGTCGCGTCCAGCGCCATGCTCTTTGCCACAATCATCGTTCGACGGAGGGCGAGCCTGACCTCTCCCGATGGAGTGTCATAGGCCCGGTCTGAGTCACGGGCATGTCTCGGATGAGCCGGCGAGATGATACGGCACTGATTCGGGGGCCGCCGGGACGGTGGTGTTCACGCTCCGACCCCATGCCGCCGTCGATTCGCGGCCACGGGTCTCCTCACGCGACCTTCCAGGTGATGGGCGCCGCCGGAAAGCTGAGGAACCCGTCGAAACCGTGCGGAAGAATCGGCGATCGGGCGACGCCTCGAGACCGTCAGGAACCATCACCGGCCGCCCGGCGGCCGGTGACGCTGACGATGTGGATGCGATACACGACTACGGAGGGATGTTCGCGAGGACCCGTTCTGGCGGCGCCGGGCAGCCACCATTCCGTCCGCCTCTCGAACAGTTCGAGCGCGTGCTGACGCAAAGGCCGAAGCTCTGGGGCATCCTCGAGCTCGTCGTAGCGGCCGACGACGACAACGGTCGTCCAGTGAAACCGATCCCCGATGTCCTCGACCTCGACGCAGACCTTGGGATTCCTCCGCATCCAGTCGATCTTCCGGCCGATGCCCGAAAATCCGTACAAGCACTGCGACGGCTCGTCGTACGCGAAGGACACGGGAACGACGTAGGGTTGGGCGTCGCGGCTGCAGGCGAGCCTCCCGAGAGTCGCCCGGGACAGCACGTCGCGGCACTCGGCGGCGGTCAGCTCATGAATCTGCATCTGGCGCGGACATCGCCGAGTATAGCAGCCGTTGGAACGACTGGAGCGGGATGCGGACCGTTCCGATTGCCGCCAGCAACGACGCCTGGAGACCGTGACATCTGACAGCGCCGTCTCATTTGAGGTGTCCGGACGGTTCCGGTAATGTTGGCTGGCGGCGGGGAGCGCCACCGAAAGGCCAGGAAACAGGATGCGCAAGCGAATCGTGACGCCTGATCCACGCGACGGCACATCGCCGGATCAGGACTGGCTGGATCTGGATGCGCTCGCCGAAGTTGAAGTCACCTCCGAGGACTCCACGCACCCCGTGGAAGGGGCGCTGCTGCCGGGCGGCGCCAGGGGGTGGCGCGCCGCGGGGCCGGGCAAACAGACGCTCCGGCTCCTCTTCGCCCATCCGCAGCCGGTCCGGCGGATCCGGCTCGCGTTCACCGAGCACAGCCACGAGCGCACGCAGGAGTACGTGCTGCGCTGGTCGGCTGATGGCGGTCAGTCGTTCCACGAGATCGTGCGTCAGCAATGGAACTTCAGTCCCGGCGGGGCCACCAGCCAGACCGAGGATTACGACGTCGGGCTGCCGGCCGTCACCGTGCTCGAGCTGATCATCACTCCCGACATCAGCGGCGGGCCGGCGCCGGCATCCCTGGCGGCACTGCGCCTCGGCTGACCGGGACAAGCCGCAGCCGAGCGCGCGCTCGGCTCGTCAGCGGAGACCGCCACCGGCCCCGCCCATCCGTGAGTGTGCGCCGCAGGAAACCGGCATGCACCCGGCCGCAACTCACCCGATGATTGGTTGCCAGGGCCGGTGAAGGGCGACAGCGGCCAGTTCATGGCGGATTCATCTGGTGCATGACACGATCGGTTCTACATGGCTGCGATCGTCGTCCTAATCCTGCTGCTGAGGTCGCCTCAAGCCGCTGTTCCCGAACGTCAACGCGCCGCCGCCGCCGCTCCACCTGGCGCGGCCGGATCCGGCATTCGGACAAGTCCGCCAGATCGAATCCACCGGCCGGCAGACGGCGCACTCGATCCAGATCATCGGACGCGGCAGCCTCGCACCCCGCCTGAAGGGCTCCGTGCAGTACCCGTTCGGATCAGGACGCCCCTATTCCCTCCTGACAGGGCGCGACGACTACCACACGGCCAGACCAACGCGCGTCCGCAGGGCGTCGGACGCAACACGCTTCAGGGCCCCCGCTCCGCGCGCCTCGACCTGCGCTGGTCCCACGAGTTCACGCTCGGATCCGGGAAGGGCGACGATGCGCCGGCGTAAACCGTCGGTCTCGACGCCTTCAACGTCGTCAATCACGTCAACTACGCCGGCTCCATCGGCACCGAGACCTCGCCGTTCTTCGGACGCGCGATCGCCGCCCAGCCGCCGCGGCGCCTGCAGCTGTCGGCGGGAGTCCACTTCTAACAGAAAGAGAGACACACCATGAACAGTCGAGCACTCGTCATCACCGTCGCTGTTGTCGCGGCCCTTGCCTGCACCGGTGCGCCGGCCGCAGCGGCGCAGACCAAGGCCGCCGGGACGCCGAGGCCCGGAGCGGAAGCCAGCGCACGGCGCGAGAAGGCGGAGACGTCGCCCGGGGTGCAGGCGCAGCTCAACAAGCTCCCGGCCGCGGTCAGGGCCACGGTCGAGGCCGAGACCAGGAACGCCACGATCAAGGCCGTGTCGAGCGAAAAGGAGAACGGGAAGACCGTCTACGAGCTGGAATCGCTCGTCAACGGCCGGACTCGCGATCTGATGATCGATGCCGCCGGCAAGGTCTACGTCGTCGAAGAACAGCTCGACGTCGCCAGCGCACCGGCTGCCGTGAAAGCGGCGCTCGAAGCCAGGGGTAAAGTCGTCGCCCTCGAGTCCGTCCTCGAAAACGGCCGGCACCACTACGAAGGCCAGGTCCGGACTCCGGCCGGGAAGACGGTGTCCATGGATCTCGAGGCCGATGGGACGCCGGTCAGGAAGTAAGATCTCCGCCGATGCGGATCCTGCTGGTCGAGGACGAACCGAGCGCGGCCCGCTTCATCGCGAAGGGGCTGCGCGAGGCCAGGCACGCGGTCGATCTGGCCGCTGACGGCGCCGCCGCGGCCGAGCAGTGTCAGCAGAACGATTACGACGCCGTCATACTCGACGTCATGCTCCCGGGAAAGGACGGCTTGACCGTGTGCCGTGAGCTGCGCGCCGCCGGCTCCGATGTGCCGGTCCTCATGCTCACCGCCCGGGACGCCGTCGAGGCGCGCGTCCAGGGGCTCGACGCCGGCGCCGACGACTATCTGACCAAGCCATTCGATTTCCGCGAGCTGCTCGCGCGTGTGCGGGCGCTGACGCGGCGCGATCGCCGTCCGCTCTCGCCCGAGCGCATCGAGGTGCGTCACCTGGCGATCGACATCGCCGGCCAGCGCGTCTGGTCGCATGGGCGCGAAGTCGAGCTGACCAGCCGCGAGTACGCCCTGCTCGAATATCTGGCCCGCCGCGCCGGCGACGTCGTCGGGCGGGCGGACATCGCCGAGCACGTCTGGGACGAGCACTACGACGCCTTCTCGAACATCGTCGACGTCTACGTCCAGCGCCTGCGCCGCAAGCTCGACGACGCCGGCGAGCCCCCCTTGATTCGCACTCGCCGCGGCCAGGGCTATCAGCTCCTCTAGAGGCACGCTGTGCAGCTTTCCCTCCGCACCCGCCTCACCGCATGGTACTCGGTGCTCCTCGTGCTGACGGTGGCGATCTTCAGCGCCGCGGTCCTCTGGCTGCATTGGCGGCTCCTCATGGATCAGTTCGACGACGGGCTCAGATCGATCAGCGTGACGGCGAGCAATGTCCTGGACGAGGAACTGACCGAGTTGAAGGATCTGCGCCTCGCCGCAGCCGACATGGCGACCGTCGTCCATCCACCGGACGACGTCGTGCAGGTGCTCGACGCCACGGGCACTCCCGTGAACGCGGGCCGGAGGCGGATGCCATTGCCCGGCGGGCTGCTGACGCCGGGCTTCGCGCGGACCACCGCTACGCTGACCGACGACGATGGCCAGCCGTGGCGTGTCAGCGTGAGAAGCCGCAGCGCGCACGGCCAGCGGTATTTCGTGGCTGTCGGGGCGCCGCTCGACGAGGCGATCGAGCAATGGCAGACCTTGCTCAAGGCATGCCTGTTCGGCATACCCGTGGCGCTGGTCCTGGCGGCGGTTGGCGGCCTGTGGCTCGTCCGGCATGGGCTCGAGCCGCTGACGGCGATGGCAGCCGAGGCGCAGGCGATGACCGCGAACACGCTGGACCGGCGGTTGACCGTGCCGGACACCACGACGGAGTTCAGACAGATTGGCTCCTCGTTCAATCACGTGCTGGAGCGGCTCGGCAGCGCGCTGTCCACCCAGCGGCGTTTCATGGCGGACGCCTCCCACGAGCTGCGGACGCCTGTCTCGATCATGCGAACCGCCGCGGATGTCACGCTGAGCCGGCCGACGCGGGATGAAGCGGAGTACCGCGAGGCGCTCACGGCGGTCGCGCAGCAGTCGTCGCGCCTGACCCGCCTCGTCGACGACATGCTCGTGCTGGCGCGGGCGGATGGCGGCGGCTACCCGATGGCGATCGGGTCAGTCGACCTGAGCGACCTGGTCAACGAATGCGTACGCGAGCTCAGCGGACGTGCCGTGGACAAGGGCATCGCCGTGCACACCGCGCTCGAGCCGGTGACGCTCGAGGGAGACGAGGCGCTGCTGACGCGGATGCTGTCCAACCTGATCGGGAATGCGCTGTCGTATACACCGGACGGCGGGGTCGTCGCTATCTCCCTGACAAAGGGTGATGGGGCGGTGCTGCTGTGCGTGGCCGATACGGGGCCGGGAATCCCGGCCGAGGATCGCGAGCGCGTCTTCGAGAGGTTCGTCCGCCTCGACCCGGCGCGCGGCGCTGGCGGCGCGGGGCTGGGGCTCGCCATTGCCCGGTGGGTCGCGGAAGCGCACGGCGGCGGCGTCAGCATCCAGTCGAGCGGGCCCGCGGGGACCACGTTCGCGGCACGCCTTCCCACGTAGGCTGATGCGCCTGCCGTCAGATCGGCTAGAGTGCCTGCGATGTACACATGGCGGAGACGGCTGGGCGTCTGCCTGACACTGGTCCTGGCAGCGGCGGCCACCGGGGCGCAGCCGGTGATCGAGTCGCGCGGGGCCGCGAATTGGCCGACGGCGAATCACTGGCGGGTTCGGGTCGCATCCGACAGACCGGCCGCGGTGCCGGTCTGGATGGACAGTCCCCTGCCCGCGGACTTCAACCCCGACTCGGTCCGGGTGCTGGTCGAGGGCACGAACGCGGTCGTCCCTGCCAAAGTCGAATGGCGGCGGCCGAACGCCAGGATCTCGTGGCTGTCCACCGGAGCGCGGGCGTATGTCGTCTACTTCGACGTGGCCGGCAGCGGCGAGTCGGCCCGCCCGACCGAACCGGCGATGATTGGCACAGGCGACCGCCTGACCTACGGCCGCCCGGGCGTCCGGGGGCGGCTGGCGGTCGGGCTGTGGTCGCACCCGGCGCCGATGGACTTCGATCGCGACGGCAACATGGACCTGATCGTCAGCTGCGCCGACCGGCCGTACAACGGCACGTATCTCTTTCGCAACCTGCAGACGAACCAACAACCTCTATTCGATCGCGCCGTGTGGCTTGGACCCGGCAGGAAGGACATGGTGCCGGCCGACTTCAACGGAGACGGCGCCACCGATCTGGTCGTGAGCGGCGGCTACTTCAGCGACGTGCGGAAGAACGGCATGTCGAAATGGGTGCCCGTCGCCCTGCCCCGCGACTATCACGTCGGCCGCGACGACCTCTGGTTTCCCGTCGACTGGGACGGCGACGGCCGCATCGACGTCCTCGCCGGCGTCAGCGACTGGCGGGACTATGGCTGGGACGACGCCTTCAACGACAAGGGGGAATGGACGCGGGGACCGCTGCACGGCTACGTGTGGTTCCATCGCAACAGAGGCACCAACGAGCATCCCGAGTACGAGGCGCCGCGCCTCCTCACGGCCGGCGGGCAGCCGATCGACCAGTACGGCAGCCCGGCGCCGAATCCGGTCGATTGGTTCGGCAGCGGACGGCTCGATCTCGTGCTCGGTAACTTCGTGGACCGCGTCTTCCTGGCGCGCAACAGCGGCAACGGACTGGATCCCGTCGTCCCGCTGCAGGCCGCAGGAAAGGACATCCGGCTGGACCTCTGCATGATCCAGCCGCGCGTCGTCGCCTGGCACAGCGACGGGCGGCCGTCGCTCGTGGTCGGCGAAGAGGACGGCACCGTGGCCTTCTTCGAGAACACCGCGCCGCGGCCGAACCCGCCGCAGCTGGCGGCGGCCCGCTACTTCGAGCAGGTCGATCCGTACGTCAAGAGTGGGGCGCTGTCGCGCCCGGTCGCCGTCGACTGGAATGGGGACGGCAGACTCGACATCATCTCGGGCAACTCGGCCGGCTACATCCAGTTCTTCGAGAATACCGGCACCGCGCAGGCGCCCGCGTTCGAGGATCGCGGCTACCTTCAGGCGGGCGGCGAGGTCATCCGCCGGTTGGCGGGGCCGAACGGCTCGGTGCAGGGTCCCGCAGAAGAAAAATGGGGATACACCAATCCTTCGGTGGCGGACTGGGACCTGGACGGCCGGCTCGACCTGATCGTCAACGACATCACCGGCGCCGTCGTCTGGTACCGCAATGTCGGCAGCCGCGGCCAGCCGCAGCTGGCGGCCGCCCAGCCGATCGACGTGGAGTGGCACGGTCCCGCGCGCAGGCCCGAATGGACATGGTGGCAGCCACAAGGCAAGCAGCTGGTGACACAGTGGCGCACCACCCCCAAAGTGATCGACTGGAACGGCGACGGCCTGCCGGACCTCGTCATGCTCAACCATCAGGGCTACCTGACGCTGTTCCGGCGCACGCGTGAGGGGACTGTCCTGAAGCTGCTGCCGCCCGAGCGCATCTTTCTCGAGCCCGGCGGCCGTTTCCTCTATCTGGCCGGCGGGCGCGCCGGCGCCAGCGGCAGACGCAAGATCGATGTGGCTGACTGGGACATGGACGGCGATCTGGACGTGATCGCCGATTCGGATGAAGGGCCCGTCTGGTACGAGAACATCGGCTCGCAGGAGAAGCCGATCATGCGGCTCCGCGGGGTCATCGTCAAAACGAACCTTCGGGGTCACAGCCCGACGCCGAATGTGGCCGACTGGAACGGCGACGGCCGCCCGGATCTCCTGATCGGCGCCGAAGACGGCTTCTTCTACTACTTCGACCGCGCCTTCATCGACGCGCAGCCTTAAGCGGGGTGCCGTCCGGAATGACGATAGCCCCGGCGGGCCGCCGGCGTTTCGTCATTCCCGAACCGTGCCGCAGGGCCCGAGCCTGTCCCGGCAGGGCTGGGCGGCGCCGCGGGCCTCACCCCTCCGTCCGGCCTCACACGTGGTTGACGTGATCGTCGCCGCGGGGCGGGTCGCGCAGCTGGCGTTCGATGGCGCGGCCGACGGCGTCGCGGGCGCCGAGGCCGATGGCGAGCGAGGCGGCCAGCACGATCCCGCCGAAGAAGATGGCGAAGGCCAGCAGCAGCACGCTCCGCCCGATGCCGAGATGATCGAGCGCCATCGCCACCGACACCAGCAGCACCAGCCACTTGACGGCCAGGCTCAGGAGCCGCGCCGAATGGATCTGCATGTTGACCGCGCCGATGAGCACGGACCTGGCGAAGAAGCGCGCCGCGATCGCACCGATGATCAGGATCATCAGCGCCGCGATCAGGTGCGGCAGATAGCCGAAGACGGCGTCGGCCAGCCGCGAGGGGATCGTCGCGTTCAGCGCGGTCAGGCCGAGCAGCAGGCCGAGGATCAGAATCGTCCAGTAGGCGACAAGCGCCACGGTCTCTGACAGGCTGACCGCCGGCCACCCGGCGAGCGCCCCGATCCCGAGCCGCTCGGCCCGGCGGTCGAATTCGAGGCCGCGCAGCGCCCGGCCGAGGACCACCCGGACGACCGTCGCGACGATCACCGCGCCGAGCATCAGCACCAGCGCCACCAGCGCGCCGGGCAGGAAGTCCGCGACATGATCGCCGATTCGCGTCGCCGCCTGCCGCAGCACCCGGTCAGTTTGCTCCCACATGGCTCTCTCCCCTCAACGCATCAGCGAAGGCGCTCAGGCCATCGCCACCGCGAGATCAGATGGCGTTTCTCCGCCTCGAACGCGAGGCACACCCGCTCCGCCGCCTCGTCGATCGCACCCGCGTTCTCCACAGCACCGGCGTCGCGCACGAACGACGCCAGCCAGCCGCTGTAGAGCGGGGTCAGCGAGCGCAGCAGCTGCTCGCGCGCCATCACGCGAAGCGTGTAGCCGACGGCGAAGTCGTAGACGATGCCCGCCCAGAGCCGGTCGTCGAAGCGGAACCGATCGGGCGCCATCTCGGTCAGCCGGCGAAGCTCGACGATGGTCCGGGGCGGGAGGATCCACGTCCAGATCTCCCGCAGCTCCCGGTAGCCGAGCCGGAACGAGTCGAGCAGGCTGTCGACGTGGACGGGCGGCGCGTCCCCGGCCTGCGGCGCCGCGGGCCCGAACACCGGCAGGGCGACCGAACCGCGGACGCGCTGCCAGACGTCGACGCGCGCTTCGAGATCCGCGAACAGCGCGCCGACGACCTGGGTGATGGTCGTGCTCAGATCGACCGGCGTCCCCCGCGGCGCGACGCGGCGGACGCCGAGCTCCACCTCGCCGGCGCGGAAGCCACCGGCCACCGCCGCTTCCGCCAGCCGGAGGTCGATGCCCGCGGCCGCATGATCCAGCTCCCAGAAATCCTGTTCCAGGAAGTGGGCGACGAGTCCCCGCGAACAACCGAACTCCGTCGCCGCCGGCTGCCGCAGCCGCACGCCGTAGAGCGCGCGGAACATCGGATAGACGATGCCCCTCGTCAGCGCGCCCTCGCCGGCGTGCCGCGTGTAGTAGGGCGAGACGTAATCGATGCCGTCGGCAAGCACCGGCGCCACCAGCCGCTCGACCCAGTCTGGGGCGACGCCGTCGATCCTCGCGTCGATCACCACGCACGCGCGGGCGCCGGCCTGGTCCGCGATCCGCAGGACCGCGCGCAGCGCCGCGGCGCGTCCCGGCAGACCGTGGTAGGGAAGTTCGCCGAGCGGCGACGCCGGCTCGAACGCCGCCTCGACAAGGCCGCCCGCGCCGGCCGCGGCCCGTGCCGCCTCCCGCGTGCCGTCGGTCGATCCGCCATCGGCGAGCACCAGGCACACCGGCCCGGCGCCGCCGGCCCGCGACAGGCCGGCCGTCGCCGCGCGCACCGCCGCGGCGATCGTCCGGACGTCGTTATGGCTCGTCAGCGCGACGACGACGTCGGCGGAGAGGGCCGGGGCGCCGGCCTTCTCAGCGCTGGAGCTCGAACCAGTAGAAGCCATACGGCCCCGGTGTCAGAAAGTACGGCAGCTCGCCGATCACCGGAAATTCGGTGTATCCCAGCATCTCGACCGGCGTCATGCCCGCGAAGGCGCGGAGGTCGAGCTCGGCAGGCTGTGATGTCCGCGCCAGATTGGCGACGCAGAGGATGACGTCGTCGCGGTAGCGCCGCACGTAGGCGAGGATCCGGCGATTCGCCGGCGACAGGAACTCGATCGATCCACGGCCGAAGACCTTGAACAGCTTGCGCAGGCGAATCATGTTGCGCATCCAGTGCAGCAGCGACGCAGCGTCGCTCTCCTGGGACTCGACGCTGACCGCCTGGTAGCCGTAGACCGGATCCATGATGACGGGACTGAACAGCTTCGCCGGGTCGCAGCGCGAAAAGCCGGCGTTGCGGTCGCCGTTCCACTGCATCGGCGTCCGGACGCCGTTGCGGTCGCCCAGAAAGAGGTTGTCCCCCATCCCGATCTCGTCGCCGTAATAGATGATCGGCGTTCCTGGGAAGGAGAACAGCAGGCTGTTGAGCAGCTCGATGCGCTGGCGGCTGTTGCCCACGAGCGGCGCCAGCCGGCGGCGGATGCCGATGTTCAGCCGCGCCTGCGGATTCATGCTGTAGGCGAGATACATGTAGTCGCGCTCGTCGTCGGTCACCATTTCGAGCGTGAGCTCGTCGTGATTGCGGAGGAAGAGCGCCCACTGGCAGGTGTCGGGAATCGGCGGCGTCTTCTCCATCACCTCGGTGATCGGCTGGCGATCCTCGAGGTGCAGCCCCATGAAGATGCGGGGCATCAAGGGGAAGTGGTAGGCCATGTGGCATTCGTCGCCGTCGCCGAAATAGTCGCGGACGTCGGCGGGAAGCTGGTTGGCTTCCGCCAGCAGCATGCACGACGGCGCCTTGACGGCGAGGTGGGCGCGGACCGCCTTGATGATCGCGTGCGTGGCGGGCAGGTTCTCGCAGCTGGTGCCGTCGCGCTCGACCAGGTAGGGGACGGCGTCGAGCCGGAAGCCGTCGACGCCGAGGTCGAGCCAGAAGTCGAGGATGGCGAGCATCTCGCGGACGACGGCGGGATTGTCGTAGTTGAGATCCGGCTGGTGATGGAAGAACCGGTGCCAGTAGTACGCCTGGGCGACCGGATCCCACGACCAGTTCGAGCGCTCGCTGTCGACGAAGATGATGCGGGCCTGCTGGTAGCGCTGGTCGGTCTCGCTCCAGACGTAGTAGTCGCGCTCGGACGACCCGGGGGGAGCACGGCGGGCGCGCTGGAACCACGGGTGCTGGTCGGAGGTATGGTTCATGACCAGCTCGATCACGACCCGCATCCCGCGCGCGTGGGCGCCCTCGACACACCGTTTGACGTCGTCCAGCGTCCCCGCGTGCGGATGCACGCTCAGGTAGTCGGCGATGTCGTAGCCGTCGTCGCGCTGCGGCGAGGGGAAGAACGGCAGCAGCCACAGGCAGGTGACGCCGAGGCTCTGCAGGTAGTCGAGCTGCGCGAACAGGCCCTGGAAGTCGCCGACGCCGTCGCCGTTGCCGTCCGCGAACGACTTCACCGGCAGCTCGTAGATGATGGCGTCCTTGAACCAGAGCGGGTCGTCCGGGTGCGGCGTGCGATTCATGTATGCGACGATTCGGGCCTCGACGCCACGCTATCACGAAGCGGCGCGAGCAGCCTGTGATCAGCGAACCTGTCGAGACCGTTCACGGGCAGCGCTCCAAGCTTCCACGCAGATGGCCCGGCCGTCCAATCAGCGCGCTCCCGTGACTTGTTCTACGGCGTCTTGCCACGCCGGGCTCGCACGAAACCAGTTGCCTTCGAATCCTGGGCCGCGGTAGATCGCTCGTACGTTGAGTTGATAGGGCTCGTCAGACTTGCCAGGCAAATACACGAACCCTTCGCGAGACGACGGATCGCGTTCGTAGAACACCACGTACGCCAACTCGTCGGCCGTCGTGTTGTGGTCACGAACGTAGAACCTGACCTCGTACCGACGGAGGCCTTGGGGTCTGGAGCCGATTGCTCCGGCCAACCAGTCGATGATGAATCCTTGAGTGCCCTCGGTTTCTCCGCCGTCCACGGTGGCGAATGTACCCCGTCCGTCCCACACGTTGAAGCGGCCGAGAAGAATGGGATCGGTGATGTCAATTGAAGTCTCGAGCCCTTGATCGGCAATCGTGATCCTGGTAGTGAGCCCTTTCGCACCGAGAGACGCCTGTATCGCCAGCCCAACCACGAAACCGAGAGCGAAGATACGCTTCATGGTCCCTCCGAAGTCTTGGAGCCGGATGCTTCGCGGACTTCTTTGGGCAACCCCCGGTAGCATCGCCAGAATCGGGGGCTGGCATGGTGCGTCACAGCGCTTTCGTTCGACCTGCCAGATGGTCCCGCTGGGCTCCGCGGATCAAGGTGTCAAACTTGCCCGAGCGAGCGTCGGTTTCAAGCTGCTGATCCCACTCGGCTGCGTCGTACTCGGCAAACCACTTCCGAAACCTGGCCAGGTCTTTCTTGGGAAGACGTTTCACAGCCCCGGTAATTTCCGCGAAGGAGCACCGACTTGCCTGACTGCTGATGAGTAATACGGATCGGCTCTTCCCAATAGTGAGCCGCTGCTACCACATGCGCTGCGGTAGCTATAGCGCACGTTGTCCCATCCGCAGATGCAGAGACCAAGAAACCTGTGCCGCTCCCACGAGGAGTCATGATGCGAACCGCGTGTGGTTCAACTGTCTCGATTGCGACGTTCCAGTCGATGTAGTTCACATGATCTCCGTTGGCGTCTAACGCCAGCGCTCAGCCGCGAGCCGCTCGCCGGCGAGTGCGGCTCGTCGGCTGCAGCGCCTTGTTAGGCCGCGCGCTGAGCGTCTCCCGGGTCACACGATCCGCAAGATAGACCTTGAGCAGTGACTGATACGGCACATCTCGTTTGTTGGCGAGGACCTTCAAGTCGGACAAGAGCGCGGTGGGAAGCCGAAGCGAAATCGTTTCAGTCGATGCTTTGAGGTTAGGAAACACCGCCTGGCGGGCCTCCGGCCAATTGACATGGCCAGCAGCATCGTGAGTCTCCCAATACTCACGTTCCGCTCGCTCGGACGCAAACGTCGGAATGGTCCTAGATCTCGCTCGCTTGGCCATAACCCCTCCGCTCTCGACGACTCATCGGTCTTACCGAGATGACCCGCAGCCACGAACCGCGAACGGTAAAGACCACTGTCAGCAGTCGCCCTGTGTTTGTCCGCCCAAATGCGAACTGGCGAGCCTCGTCGGTAAATGGTGCCGCCGCCACGACGAGCGGCCGGTTGAGGAAGACCTGCTCGGCTTCCGTCTGGCTGACCTGGTGTCGCGCCCAATTCTTGGACGAGTTACCGTCATCCCACTGAAATCCTTCGACCTTCGGAAAGAAATCTGTGAGGGCACCCACAAGTCAAGTATACGCCTGTCATATACATT
>JBDTOB010000023.1:0-16061 GCA_039933435.1 Acidobacteriota bacterium
GTCTGCTCGACATCGGCCTGCCGGAGATCGACGGCAACCAGCTGGCGCGGCAGCTCCGCGCCCAGAGCGAAACCGCTGCCGCTATCCTGATCGCGGTGACCGGCTACGGCCACGAGCGGGACCGCAGAAATTCGCTGGCGGCCGGCTTCGACGAACACATGGTCAAGCCGCTGGACATCGCTCAGCTGGAAGTGCTGCTGATGGCGGTCGTTCCGCGCTGAAGCGTCCCGCGATTCACCCGCAGCCGAATCCGCAACCAGCTCTGATGGCGAGCCCGTCGCAGCCCAGCATGCCACCGACGACCTCGAAATCTTTGCGTCAGGCGCGCGAACTCGTGCCGGCGAGCGGTCAGCAGTTCGAGGACTGCGGCACGCCGTACCCCACTTCTCGGCCGTCACCCGGTCACGCGGCGATTCGGTTCCGACTCGAGACATTTGCGCCCACCACTGAACTTCTTCTACCCGTTCACGTTATCGACCGCGTCACATTCCGTCTCCAGAATGTCCGCAAGAGCACGCACGGAGAGGCCGCTCCAGGAGCTGACTCGCGCTGCTGGTGGCGGCCGGGCACAAGAGTCCGAATGTCAGATGTGGTAAATGTAGATCCGAGCAAACGTTCATGCTTGACTCGAATTCTTCTTGAGGCGCTTCTCATGAGTATTCGCGACTGGTTCCGCCCCAGGACGGCGAACAGTGCCGGCCAGGAGGCCAAGCCATCGATGTCGGAACAGCACCGCGCGGCGGCGTGGCTCGCGGCGGTGGAGTCCGGCGCCCTCGATATCCCCCGTGACGTCCACGACGCGGCCGCGTGGAATCGCTACTGGGAGAAGAACCTGGAGGTCGGTGCCGTCGATCAAGGATTCAACGATCTGATGTCGTCGGATCAAACGCTGCTTTCACTCCTCTATCGACGCGGCGTTCGGAAGATTCTCTGCGCTGGCGCCGGCCTCTCAAACGAGTCGCTCGCGCTGTTCCTGCACGGCTTTGATGTCACTGCGCTGGATATTTCGTCGGTGCCTCGCGCGGCATTCGGACGCAACGTCGCCGAGGGCCCGCTCAGCCGAATTCCTGGAATCGAACACCGAGCCGATGGCTCGGTCGCAATACCAGCGGACCAGGCGATCGACGCGTCAATGTGCCCGCCCATCCACCGGGCCGCGGGGTCTGCTCCGCGAGGTGGCGGCTCTCTGTCGTATGTCACAGGCGATCTGCTGTACGCGGACGTCTGTTGCGAGATATTCGATGCGGCCATCGAGCGGCGGACCGTGCAGCTCTTTCCGGATGCCGAACAGAACCTCGCACTGGACCGTCTCGCCGGACGTCTGGCGCCTCGCGCGCTCCTCGTCAGCCATCAGCATCGGGGCAACTGGAAGCCGGGCAGCCCGAGAGAGCACTTTGCTTCGGGCTGGCTGGATAAGAGCGACTTCGTCTCCTACAGAGAAACAGACGCCGAGACTGCTGCCCGGGTTGCGCGGCTGGTTTACACGACAGGGTGAGTGGGTCGGCTTGGCCACTACTACCGCGGTGACCACTGCAACACTTCCCGGCTAAGCATTCAGCCAGAGAATAGGCTGCTGGCGCCGTTACAGCCTCCGTGTCTTCCACCTTTCCTCTGTTGCTCGTATCTCCGGAAGCGCCGCGTTAGCTCCTCGCCTGAGACGCGGTCCTTCTTCATGTGACCCCGCGCCCAGACGCCGATCTTCAGCACCTATTGGAACTCCTCGGCGGAATAGTCCCACTGGTAGTGATACAGAGGCTGTGTGTGGGCAGATAGTGCGGCAGCGTGCGCTCCACCCGCGCTGTGTACGAAGACTTGATCGGCCTCCCAACGCTCGCCCTCGACGTTCCCGCCGCAGATGTGACAGCGGCCGGCGCTCACGATACCGTGAGGGCAGCGGATTCTCACGACTTGGTCAAAGCCCGCTTCACTGCCTGCTCCTTCGGGCTCGTGCTCGGGGCTTGGAGCCACCGCTCCACGGCCCTCAGCGGCACCTCGTGAACGACCGGCGGCGCCTGGACTTCAACGTTCAACACCGCGTTCGGCTTCAGCGCATTCGTCGCCCAGGCTTCCGAGCGAAACACCGCGAGCGCGGCCGCCGCAGCTTCGTAGAGCGTCGCACCTTGGACGGTGACGGTGTGCATGGCTCCGTCCAGCTCCTTGACCGTCACCCGACACGTTCGCGAAGCAGCCACGATGCAGGAGAGAATACCACGAGTTTCGCTTTTTCTTCGTCGTGAGGCATCGACGGTCCGTTCACACGAATAGGGCCCCGCATCACCGGATCACCGCAGGTGATCTCCTACACTTCGCGCTGTTTGGCCTTCGCGTGTGCCGTGCGAGGGGACCCGCTGCCACTACGGATTTTCTCCACGAATCTGAATCGGGGTGAGATACAGTGCCGAGGCGCGGAAGCGCCTGGGAGGTTTTTCATGGCACGAGGCGGTGTGAGCGCTCCGAAAGAGATTACCTGGCTCATCTGCTTGATTCTGTATCTCGTGGCGCTGCTCACCCACTTCGGGGTGTTTCGACCGGCCGGCGACGTCGCGACATGGTCTTGGATCATCGGATTCGGCCTTCTGCTCGTGGCGGACAGGGTCCGCGGCCTGTAAGTTCGCCGTTGGGCGCGCCGTCAACGCCACCGTCGGTAGACGCCGCCGCAGCGCGGGCGGAAGAGAAGGAGATGTCTTATAGGGGGAAGGAGGCTCGCCGCCGATAGTCCAAGCGTCAGCGACGCGTCCTCTCTCACGCCATCCGGTTCGGGTCCCGCATCCTGACTGTCAAGACGGGACACGGCGCCGCGCGCACCACCGTCTGCGTGGTCGAGCCAAACAGCGTCAGGTCGAGACCGCCACGTCCCTGAGCCCCCATCACAATCAGATCGACCGGAGTCTCCGCGGCAATGCGCAGAATCTCGCGATGCGGTCGCCCGTGCAGCACGAGGTCCTGAATGGCGCTCCAGGTGCGTGACTCCCCGGCGATCAGCGCCTGCATACGCTGGTGCGCGTCGTCGACCAGGTGGGTCCGGTATTCCGGAGCGTTGAAGCTCGCGTACGCCCGCGGCGCGTCCTCCGGCAGCCACTCGATGACGTTCAGCACCGTGACCACCCCGTCAGCCTGGCGGGCCAGATCCAGCGCAAAGCCGAAGGCCTGCAGGGCCGACGGCGAGAAATCCATCGCGCACAAAATGTTCTTGAATCGCACTTCGGGGGGCAGTGTCGCCTTGGCCTGGGGAGGCACGGTCAGTACCGGGCAGGGCGCCTTCCGCAGCACCTTCTCCGCCACCGAGCCGAGGACGAGCCTCTCGAACCCGCCGCGCCCATGCGTTCCCAGGACCAGAAGGTCGGCAGGACTCTCGAGCGCCTGGTCAATGATTGTCCGGGAGGCATCACCGGCCTGCGCGGCCAGACTCACGTCGATCGACCCGGCGCCGGCGTCATCGACCGCACGACGCAACTCCGCGAGAATCTCCTCGCGCGACACCGGCTGCACGAATTGCACGAGGCCGTCGAGACTCGCCGATCGAACCGGCAACGTATCGAATGTCGGCACCACGTGGAGGACCGTGAGCCGCGCCTTGTACCACCGCGCCAGCGACGCGGCGTAGGCCAATGGACGCGCAGACAGATCACTCAGATCCGTGGGACACAGAATTTGCGTGAACTCGACCACGGTTCCTCCTTGCTACCTGCCCGGTTCGTTTCGGACACCCACCCGGGAGCCCGATCCAGCCTCGTCCGCAGACTCGGTCTCCCGCACGAAGGAGCGGGCAGATCGGCGGTGGCGCCGCGCCACCCGTGTCAGCGTGTGCCTGGCGGTACGGTCAACACCGGCCACGCCCCCTGACGGATCACATGATGCGTCGTCGAACCCAGCAGGACGACATCCAGCGCGCCACGACCCGAGACACCCATGACAATGAGGTCGACCGACCGTGCGCGGGCGAGCTTGACGATGGCGGCGCTGGCTTTACCCTGAACCACGAACGCCATCGCGGCTGGGCGGTCGGGACTTGGCGGCGGCAGCAGGCGGCCGAGGGCTTTCCGAGCCTTCCCTTCGAGCCCCTCCTGAAGCTCTGCGACCCGTCCGAACGTCACGGTGGCGCCGAACGGCCAGTCGACGGCACTCATCAAAATCAATTGGGCGTCCGCCTCTCGCGCCAGGCGCTTCGCGTACGCGACGGCCTGGTTGCCAGCCGCGGAGAAATCCGTCGGACACAGGATGGTCTTAAACGGTGAGCTGTTTTGACGTGTCCGACCCACGCCGCGCCGGACCGTCAGGACCGGGCACGTGGCCTGACGCAGCACCTTCTCGGCGACCGACCCCAGCACCAAGCGCTGCACGCCGCCGCGGCCGTGGCTGCCGATCACCACGAGGTCGGCTCGGCTCGACCGGGCTTGCGCCAGGATCTCCCGGACGACGTTTCCTTCCCGCATGACGATTTCGACCTTCACGTCCGAGGCCCGCCGGGAGACCAGCATCTGTCGCAGGTCGCGCTCGAGGGCGGCACGACTCTCGTTCGGCCCGCCGGCGTGCGTCGGGGCTCGGCTGGCAGCGGCGCCCGGTGGCGGCGCCACCGTCTCGATGACCTCGAGCAAGTGCAGTTGGGCGCCCTGCCATCTCGCCAGGGCGATCGCATAGTTGAAAGCCTGAAGAGAGCTGGGAGAGCGATCGACCGGACAGAGGATGTGCTTAATCATGATGGGGCGCCTCGACGACGTCTTGGGTCGCTGTTTGATCGGTGCCCTTACGAGGAGCCAGGCGTCGACGCATCGCTCCGGGCGGTGAGCGGGACGGAGGTTTTCGTCGTGGCAGGGATCCGCAGCTCGGCGCGAGCCTGCACGAGTTGCAGGATATGCCTCCGCCCCACCATGCCCTCGAACCTCTCGTCGGACATCACCGGCAGCTGATTGACATCCTCTCGTCCCATGAGCGTCAGGGCATCAATCGCCGGCGTGTCGGGTTGGACCGTCCGAAGCTGGCCAATCGGGCGCATCACGTCGCTGAGGGGCGTAGTCGCCCACCGGTCGCGAGCCACGTCTTTGATCTCGTGAGACGTCAGCAAGCCGAGGATTCGGCCTGGTTCGCCGACCACGAAGCAGCGTTGACCTGTCCGCAGCAGATGCTCGTCGACAAGCGTTTGCAGGCGCATGTCCGCGCTCACCGTCGCACAGTCCCTCGACATGATGTCGCGGACGCGGACACCGCGCAGGTCGGCGACGACCGTCACCTGGGCGTGACTCGCCTGCGCCGCCTGGAGCAGGAACCACCCGATGAAGGCGATCCAGAGACCGCCCAATCCGGCGCCCCCGAAGTATCGCACCACCCCGAAAAAGATGAAGCCGAACGCGACCGCCTGGCCCACCCGCGCTGCGGCCAGCGTCGCGCGGTCAGCGTCGCCACTGCGTCCCCAGAGAATCGCCCGCAGGATCCGACCTCCGTCGAGCGGAAAACCAGGAATCAGGTTGAACACCGCCAGCAGAATACTGATGTAGCCCAACCAGCCCAACACTGCTGTTGTCGGGCTGACGTCGGCTTGCGGCGACCAGCCGAGAGAAGCCGCCAGCGCGTAACATCCCAAGCCGATCGCGACACTGGCGATCGGCCCGGCGGCGGCGATCCAGAACTCGGTTTTGGCGTCCGGCGAGGGGGTCTCCATCGTCGCGACGCCACCGAGCGCGAAGAGCGTGATCGACCGTACGGACACGCCGCGGGCGCGTGCCACCAGCGCGTGAGACAGTTCGTGAAGGACGATCGAGACGAAGAAGAGGACGGCGGTGACGACCGCCGCGGTCCACACGACCGCCCGGCTCCAATCGGGATCCGTCGCGCCAAAGTGCCCCACCAGCGACAGCGTCATCAGCAGCGCGATGATGAACCAGCTGTAGTGGAGCCCGATCTCGACGCCGAACAGCCGGCCCAACGTGATGCTTGGCTTCATATCCTCCTCAACGGACAGACCCTGCGCAGATCTCTCACCGACTATAGTCGTCTCAGGCGGCGGTGCCTATTCCAAAGAGCACACCTCGACGACGTGCTGGCCGCCGGCCGGACCTGTGACACATTGGATGACGGTGATGGAAACGCGTCCGACGTTCGCGCGCGCTGCTCGGAGCGGATTCGTCGGCACCCGCGCCGATGATGGGGCTGCGGTTCGACATCGCGGCCAGGAAGCCCGCGGTGCAGGAATGAAGCACTTCGCGTGGACCACCCTGATGGTGCGCTGCCTGGCTCCCTCGGCGTTCGCACAGGACGGCTCGGAACTTTCGGACCTGCTGCGCGCCAGGCTCCAACCGCGACCGATGCCTTCCTCGTGTACGCCTCGCACCTGCTCGCCGGCCACGTCGATCCGAAGACCGTCCACGTCACGTGGTTCATCCCACGCCCTGAGGTCGACCTCGTCGCCTTGTTGCAACAAGCCGCCTCGACCAGGGATATCCGCGGCGCTCTCAAACAGGTGGCGCCGGCGGCCCCGGCCTACGGGCGGCTGAAGGGCGCGCTTGCCGAGTACCGAGCGATCGCCAGTCGGGGCGGATGGCCGAGGCTGCCAGCCGGGGCGAGGTTGCGGGCCGGCGATCGTGATGCGCGTGTGGTCGTGATCAGACGACGGCTCGCCGCCACGAACCCTGGGATGCGGGATCAGACGAGCGAGTGGCTCGACGACGATCTGCGGCAATCTGTGGAAATGTTTCAGCGGTTTCACGGACTCGTGGAGGACGGCGTCGTCGGTCCGGGAACGAGGAGGGCACTGAACGTTTCGGTCGAAGAACGAATCGCCCAGATCCGCATCAATCTCGAACGCTGGCGGTGGCTGCCGTTGCACTTCGGCTCATCGACGATACTCCAAAGGCAACGCTTCAGATGAGTGTTCGGCGCATCGCAAGGTCGGGATTCGCGAAGGCGCATCCGGAGCTCTACGGTCATACGCACGGGGCCGTTCGTCTTTACGCTCCGGGTCCGGCACCACACGCTTTGCCGGACCATTTCGGCGCGTTCAGGGGCCCGGTGACCTCGCCAGGGAGAGATTATCGGGCGCCTGGACCGTACAGAACAACGCCCGATGGTTCGCGCGGAACCATCGGGCGTCGGTGCGAGAGCGCTCGCTAATCGCGGTGCGGCGCGCAGAGCATGCCGTTGTTGTAGTTATCCATCGTTCGATGCAGCGGCTCGCCTACCTTCCACGCGTAGCTGGACGCGGCGACGTTGCTGCCGACGGGGCCGTACTTCTTCATCCACTCTTGCGCCATCGTGATGGTGCTCGACACGCAGCCGCTGTCGTTGCCGATCAAGGTGTTCAGGATCGCCGGCACCAGTGAGCTGAACATGGTGAGCGTCTTGTCCTTGCCCGGCTTCTCGAGCAGCGCGATCGCCTCAGCCTTCGTGTAGGTCCTCTCGCCGATGGTGATCTGCTGAATCGGCCAGGCCTCGGGGTGATTCTTCCAGTAGCCCGGCGTGCCGGTTCCGGGATTGGTGAAGCCTGACGTGCTGAACCCGAAGTCGGTGGTGGACGATGTACTGTTCTCGGGCGTCAGCGTCACGGTTGCCACGCTGTTGCCCTTGCCGTCCGACACGCCGTCGCTGTCGAACGCGTCGTCACCGACATTGCTCGGCGACGGCTGCGTATCATTCGGAATCTGAACGCTGATCTCGTACGTCCCTGGGGGCACCGGGAAATAATAGAACCCGAACGAATTCGTCGCGACCGGACAGATGTCGCCGGGCCCGGGGTTAATCGGGTCAGGGCACGAGGCGCCGACAACGGTGACCGTGGCCCCTGAGACCGGCTGATCGCCTGCATCCTGCACCCCATTGCCGTTGGTATCGTTGAAGACGATGCCGCAGATGCCGGCGGACGGGCACAAGGTTTCCGATGCGGCGTTGGCCGCAACGATCGCCAGCGGCACCAGCGCCAGCGCCAGCGCCGCCGCGCGCGTGTGCTTCAGCGGCCCCTCGAGCAGCTGCCGTGACTTCTCGCACACTGCATTCTTCTGTTTGGTTTCTTGGGACATCTATCTCTCCTGCTCCGGGGTTTGTGACTGCCGGCTGTTGACTGACGATGACAACGGCTTGTACGCTGGCTCCGTGCGTTTCCTGCTGGTGAACAACCACTGCATCAGCGATCCGATTGCCGGTGTCACGCAGAGCCTGCGGACCATCGTCGAATGGCTCGCCGACGCCGGCCACGACTGCCACGTGCTCACCACGGCCCGATTCGAGAGCCCGGTGACCTTCACGATCGAGGAGCACCTGGCGCAGCAGGGCGTGCCTGGCAGCGAGCTGGTCGCTGCGTCCGGCGCCGGGCGCCGCTCCACCAGCGCCTCACGCGCGACGAGCCGTCCGGTGGTGCGCTACGCGGTCCGGACCGTTCCGGTGACGCTGCTGCTCACGCGCCACCACGACGAGCGCCGGCCCGATCGCGGTGAAGCGGCGCAGTTTCTCGCGCTCTTCAACCGGCTGCTCGACGAGCACCGGCCCGACGTGCTCATCGCCGCCAACGGGCACCCGATGATCTTCGCGGCCATGCGCGACGCGCGGCGGCGCGGCGTGACCACGGCGTTCGCGGTGCGCGGCTACGGCTACGACGAGGCCTCATACTTCGAGGCGGTCAACCACGTCTTCACCTGCAGCCGGTTTCTCTCCGGCGTCTATCGCAACAAGCTCGGACTGGTCAGCACGCCGCTCGAGCCGCCGATCGACTGGTCCACCGTGGTCGCGCCGGAGGCGGCGCGCGCGTTCGTCACCTTCGTCAACCCGGTCGCGCACAAGGGCCTGCTGCTCTTCGCGCGGCTGGCCGACGTGCTCGGGGCGCGGCGGCCGGACATCCCGGTGCTGGTCGTGCAATCGAGCCAGAGCGGCGGCGCGCTTAACACCATCCCCGGCATCGACTTCAGCAAGTACCCGCAAATCATGGCGGCGCCGCCGGTGCCGTCGCCCGCTGACTACTTCGCGCTGACGCGGCTGCTGCTCGTGCCGTCGATCTGGGACGAGCCGTTCGGGCGCGTCGCGGCGGAGTCGATGATCAACGGCATCCCGCCGCTCGTCAGCAATCGCGGCGCCCTCCCGGACGTGCTGGGCGGCGACGCGGCGGAGGGCGGCGGCGGCCGCGTGCTGCCGATCCCGGCGTGGATGAAGCCCGATACCACCGCGCTTCCCACCGCCGATGAGATCGCGCCCTGGTTCGATGCCGTGTGCGCGCTCTGGGACGATGCCGCGGCATATCGACAGCTCGCCGATCGCGCACGCCGCATCGCCGAGATCCGCTACAGCGAGCACGTGTCGCGCCGGCTGCACGTGGAGTACTTCACGTCGCTCGCGCCCGGGGCTCGTCCACTGCCGGCGGAACCCTCGCGCGCTTCGCACGACGGCCCGCGGCGGCGAGAGTGAGGCTGCCAGACGCATGCCAATGGCAGAGTCGGTTGATTTGTTCGGATAGAGGCGGGTCCGCCGGCGGCGGAGCGAGCAGTCCTGTAACGCTCTTTACGTATTTGCGCGCGGGGAGGTCATGCGGCCAGATATGTCAGGGGCGACGCGCGCAGCAGTATTGCCTGCCGCTGTGGCCGCGCGTGCCGAAATGGTCACACCCTCCCTGCACATCTGTACGGCTCACCACTTTTCTCAACTTCGCGCCTTCTCTACCAAAGGCCGAACAGCGGTCAGGCCTCGCGGCCTGGTTGGGCGTGATGGTGTCGAAGGGCCCAAGGCCGCGGAGGAAGTCCTGACCGGGCTCACGATCGCCTCCTATGGCGCGCGAAGTCGGCCCGACTGTATCAATGGGCCTTCTGGTCGCCAAGGGCGCGAGCCGCGCCGCTCACTTCAGAAGGGGAGTGACGTTGAACTTCTCGAACCGGGCCAACATCTCTTTCCCGAGTGTCGCCGCCTCGGCGCCACTTGCGCTCAGCCGGAGGTCGAAGGTGAGCATCCTCGCGCCCTTCCGGGCGAAGCCGCGGAGCATGCTGTTGGTCCCGTTGCCGTAGTCGGCACAACTTTCGGCATAGTCGAGATAAAGCAGGTGGCCATTCGGCAGCCGTTCTTCTTTCAGCGCGCTGGCCGAGCTGATCGCTGTGTTGCCGGCTCGCAGGGCGGCGAGTCGGGCGGGCACCCCGGTGCGGGCTTTCGCCATGTCGGCATTGAACCCCTGCACCGCCATGTCGAGCATCGGCGGCGCTTCAAAGGCCGTATCGCCCTTGAGCGAGATGGTGACCATGGGCCCGTCTGTACTGTCGCACGACAGTCGGCGCCCCGGCAGGGTGGCCGTCATATCGGCGCTGAAGGTCTTGCCGAACTCGCTGTCGAGCACGCCCCAGTTGCCGCTTGTGAGTTGTGCCGCGCTGGGCAACAGCCCGGCGACACTCGGCGGCACCTGTGGTGCCGACCTCTCGGCACGGGCGGGTAACCACAGGCCGAGGAGTACCACTGACGTGATGACGACCGAACGGGCGGCTCGAAACGAATGCGTGAGCATGAAGCACCTCGACGTCAGGCGCCGCCATGGCGCCATTGCCACCCCACTATATGCTCCCGCCTGCTTCTTCACCGGCGCGCGGCGGCGGTCCAGTACCTGGAAGAGCTCCTGCGGCGGGCCGAAACGACCGCACCGAGGCGGGAGTCCCGATGGCGTTGGTTCGCCGGCCATCCTCCGCATCGGCTACTGCAGTTTCAGCAGCGTCGCGTAGTGCGTGACCCACCGTAGAGCCAGTTTCCGCCGGCGTAGACGCCGCGGTCGACTGCGAGCACTGTCGACGGAAAGTCCCTGGCCAGGCGGTAGCGCCAGCGTTCCTGGCCGCTCCTGGCGTCCAGCGCGATGAGCCCTCCGTCACCACCGGCAACGCCGATGTAGACCATGCCGCCCAGAAACATCGGTGCCGTCCCGGTCTCGGTCTTGAACGTCACCTGCCAGCGTTCCTTGCCGGTCTGGACATCGACGGCAGACACAATGCGCAGGCCACGGCGATCCGCATCGAGCGCCTTGAGCAGCACAAACGCCTGACCGTCGCCCAGCACCAGATTGTCCATAGGCACGCTGGTCGGTGCCCGCCAGAGCTCGTTGCCAGTGGCCAGGGAAATGCCGATCAACCAGGCGCCCTGCCCGTCTTCGAAGCGCGAGAGGACAGTGTTGCCCACGATGCTGGCCCTGGTCGACACCATCGGGCTGGCCGGGGCGGCGGGTCTGAAGGTCCACTTCACCGCCCGCGTCGCCGCATCGATGGCGTAGAGGCCGCCCTTGCCGTTGGGTGCACCGGAGATGACCGTCGGGCCCGCCAGCGCGATCCCGATCCAGTCGCGAAAGCCCTGCGTGATCGTGAGCCGCTCGGCGGGTTGCGTCAGCAGCGGTGTGACGCCGACTTGCGCCAGCGCCGGACCGGCGCAGAAGAAGGCAGCGCACACTCAGCCAACGGTGATGTGGTGTTTCATGGCCGCAGCGTATCCCGCAATGCCGGCTTCGCGGGGTGGGGCGCGGGATTGGACGAATCGTCACGCCCCGGTGCTGGTTGACGCGGATCCCGGTGGGCGCGCGCCCGCCCGGCCAGCGCTTTGATGCGGAGCATCATCCTGCGCTCCATGATGAAGTGCGCGGGCTCGAAGACCCCTACCCAGAACAGCCAGCCGAGGGCACTCGGCGCTTCGGGCCCCCGCGATCGCACGATCAGCCGCGTGTGCGTCTGATCGATGGGTACAAGAACGAAGGTCCAGGTCCCGCCGCGGCTCGTCTCGCGCCGGACGAGGCGCCCCCAGTCGGCCGGGGACGCCAGAGACAGCACGCGGCCGCGATCGACCCGGATCACTTTCTGACGGGCCTCGCCATGATAGCGGTCCGCTCTGGCGAGCCAGACGATGTCGCCGAGCGTTCGATCCTGCCATTCGGGCACGATGCGTTCCACCCGCGGCATGACGCAGCGGAACAGATTCTCGAGCCACGTGTAGCTGTAGAAGCCGGCACGATCCTGCCCGATCTGCACGACCCAGGCCCACACCGCGTCGGCCGGCGCATCGATGCTGACGGCTCTGGTCGTCACCTCTGTCGCACCCGGCGACAGTTCGTCCCCGGGCCATGAGGTGACGCATTCGGCGGGCGTTGCGCCCCACCTCGAGGCCCAGCGTCGCAGCTCCCATGCCACGGCTGCGGTACCCAGGCCCGCCAGCGACCATAGAACAGGTGTGAGCCACATGACCGTCCCTCCGTTCATCGCTGCGAGCGCATGTTGATTCCATCGGGCGCGGGTGATCGCTGCAATGGGGGCTGCCGGCACCAATCACGAGCTCAGCGCAGCCGACGGGATGCCTCGGGCTCGATCCGGGATCGTAGAGGGCAACAGGCGTGCCGGTCGCGCCTGGCGCGATTGCAGGTCATTCGGACCATTCCCCGAGTCGCTGACTCGATCGAGTGCGGATTTTTCCGACGTGTGGGGGAAGAGTACGGACCCTGTCAAGGCACACGGTTCGTCGGTTTGCCCCGCGCGGCTGGCCGCGCCACATGCGACGTCATCTCACAGCCCATGCTGACACGTTGTCAGCACACGGTAGACGCGACGAGCCTTCGGGTGCGGGGGGCCATCGGCCACCGCGACGAACACTGGACGCAATGCGAGAGAGACCTGATGGCGCAGACGAGCCATCGGTTGGGAGAGGAGATTGTCAGGCTGGGTGACCGTTACGCCCACATCTACAAGGAGGCTATCGACACGCGCCACGATGACGGCAAAGGAGATCCATCGAACAGTTCGGGTTGACCACGACCCCGTGGCCGCGGCTCTTCCCCTCCGGGTGCGGCGCCGCTAATCGGAGCGCGCGGCGATCTCGGCCCGGAGCCTCTCGATCATCCGGATGGAGTCGCGCTTCAGCAGCCGTTTGAGCAGAAACTCCGGGACGTCGAATGAGGGTTGCGCGGTGAGCGAGTATTCGATGGTGGTGCCCGACCCCGTCCGGACGACGGTCCAGCCTCCCTGGTAACGCGTGAAGCTCTCCCCGCATCGGTCTCGAAAGCTGATCCCGCCTGGCCGCTCCTGGACTTCGAGTACCAGGTGGATGTGCTTCGAAAACATCAAGACTCGCGCGACGGCTTCCTGTTCGACCAGCACCGTGTGGCCGGTGCGCTCGAGGACGGTGCTGCTGCGAACATCAGGCATGAACTTCGGGATCTCTTCGTAATCGGTGAGGACCGCCATCGCGATTGAGGCGGGTTGCGGCACGCGAAACGTGGCGACGACGCGGTAGACGCCAGCCTCCTCGCGCACCGTGACCCCGCTCATCGGTTCGGATGCCGCCCGGGCCTGCCAGGCGAACGCGCAGACCAGGGCCGACACGACGAGCAGCCGGTCGACGCGTGTGCGTCGACCGGCTGTGACAGGAGCGCTGCTGCGCGGGACCATGACGTGATGACCGTCCGTGTCCTGCCGTTAGAAAGCGATGACGCCTTCGAGCATCATCCCCTTGAACTGGCCGCCGTGCTTGATGCTGTTGGCGGGATACCCGAAGTACGTCTGGTTCAGGTATTCCGCCTTGGCCAGCACACTCGGGGTGATGAACCAGCCACCGCTCAACTCGTAGCGCCTCGCGCCGGCGTCGCCGGTGACGCCGACGAGCTCGCCCTGCGCCCGGTTGTAGCGGGCCCCGACGAACAGCTTCTCGTCCGCGAGGAAGCGATACACGCCATCGACCGCGTACTGTTTCCAGGTGCGTTGGAACGCTTCGGCCGCCGCCTGACCCTTCGCCCGCTCGATGACGCCGAACATCTCGAAGCCGCGCACCTTCACGAAGGGGTTCATCTGCAGCGCCATCACCTTGTTGCGGAAGCCGGGGTTGATGAGGCCGGACCAGGGCTGGGCGGATTCGGTCGCCAGCGTGTTCTCCATCACGTAGTAGAAGCGCGAGCCGGCGCGATCGCCGCCGTAGAGGGTGTTGCCCATGCCCTTGTTCGACTTATACATGGAGCCGGTCAGCCGCACTCGAACATCCTTGTTGACCTGGCGGTCGAACCCGAGCTTGCCGATATAGGACGGGCCCCGCTGCGCTGGTGCGAGCACCGTGCCGCGCAGATCGCCCGCGGTCACCGAGCCCATGGCCACGACGCTCGACGTCTTGAGGTAGACCTCGCCGCCGATTTCGGTCGTGAAGGCATCCATGATGTAGTTGCCGACGAACGGGTTGTAGATGGCGTTGCCGTTGTCGCTGCGGCGGAAGTGGGCGTCGCCATAGTTGATCTCGAAGTGGCCGACGCGGACCGTCACGATCTCCATGAGCGCCTTGAGAGGCATGAAGTTGATCGGCGACTGGTCAATCTGGAGGTAGCCGTCCTTCACCCACGTCTCGTTGTGATGGCGCGACGACAGGTAGCTCGTGAGCGCGACGCGAATGCCTGGCGCCAGCTGGGCGTTGAGCGCGAAATTCGCGGTCGAGTTGTTGAAGCCGAAGCCGATGTTCGCGAGCTGGTTGGTGTTGACGTTGTTCACGAAGACCGGGTCGGCGCTGTTGCCGTGCGTGAGCGCCTGGACCTGCGAGGTGAAGCCCGCGTTGAAATCGAGCTTGAAGCCCGTAAACTCCACGCCCGCATCCTTGCTCGTCTCGTAGACGTTCAGCCCGCGCTTGTCTGCCGGACGGAAATACTGCATCGCGATCGGGCGGCCTTTCGTCCAGGAGTCCTTGGCGGCCTTCGCAGCCGCCGCGGCGGCCGCGGCCGCGGCCTCGGCCGGGTCCGGCGTCGGCGTCGCGGTCTCAGTGGTGACCGCCGGTGCAGGCGGCGCGCCGCCATCGGACGCGGGTTGCGCGAGCGCCGGTGAGCCGAGCGCGAGCAGAACGCCCAGCGCGGTGGCGAGTCGAAGTGTCGATCTCATGATCTTGTCCTTTACTGAAGTCGTGGTCTGAAACCTGGCGCCGTGCCTACGTTTGTCGCATGCTCAGGAGCGTGTCGAAGGTGATCGTCACCTTGGGATCGGTCTTCAGCATGCCGAGCAGCGCCTTCGGAGGCGTGATGCCGAAGTCGGTCATGAGAATGTCCACCTGTCCGTGAACGGCGAGCGTCGCGCCCTTGCGCTCGGTGGTCAGGTTGAGCGTGACCTCACGTTCGACGCCGGCAATCTGGAGTATGCCGATGCCGCGCAGTCCTCCGGTGGCTCCGGGACGGGGTTCCAGCCGGCGCAGGTGGAACGTGATGTCTTCATGCTCGGTGACCTTCAGCGCCTTGTGCATGTTCTTGTCGACCCCCTCTTTGGGCGACGACAGCGTGGCGCTCGCCACGGCAATGTCGAACGCCTCGACCGCGCCAGGCTTGACGATCTCCTCCCAGAAGGCGGGGCCCGCGACACTGCTTGCCAGCTGCACGCGGGTCACGCGCACGGCGCTGGTGGACGCGGTGTACTCATGGATGTTCGATGTGCCCTCGATTGAGATGCGGCCCCCGACAGCCAGCGGTCCGTTGTCCGTTTGGGGGCCGGTGCCAATCGCGCCCGCGCCAGCGATTGAGAGTCCCAGCGCGATGGTGCAGCTGAGGGCCGTGCGTGCCATGTGTCGGCGTGTCATGTCAGATGCCTCGTATGAATTCGAAGGTAACGTGCGATTCGCCCTCCTAAGGGCAACGGGCGTGCCGACGCCGTCTGGCGCGTTTCTTTAGGGGATTCGCTGATCTGCGGCGCCGCCCACCCATGGGAGTGCGGAGTAATCCGCGATAGCCGGAATAATCCCCAGCGGTCTTCGGCACTCCTGGTGCGGCGCTCCCTTGCGGCCGCGGTTGCACCTGGAAAGTGTCGAAGCGGGCCGACGCGCCGTCGCGGAGGAGGGCCTTGAGGAGTTGGTCGTCGGCTAGCTGCGCTTCCAAGCGGGAATGTCGCGGGCGATGAAGGGGAGCCCGGTCAGGTTGCCCGATGCGCCGGCGATGGCGGACATCGACACCGACACGTCCAGGCTGCGCCCCCCATGCGGCTGGAACCGCTACTCCTTCGCCTTGGCCTGTATCGTCGCGAGATAGTCGACGAGGGCATCGATCCTCGCCTTGACGGCGGCAGGCTCCGGGCCGGACTCCGATTTCGCAAACACGTCGCCCCAGACCGGCATGTCCGACTTGCGATGCGCCT
>JBDTOB010000024.1:0-16008 GCA_039933435.1 Acidobacteriota bacterium
TCGGTGTCGCAGCGCGTCCGGTAGCGATGGCCGGCCGCCTCGAGCCCGGTCCGGACCTCGGCGTGGTTGTAGATCTCGCCGTTGAAGACGATCCAGGCGGTCTCGTCCTCGTTCGACAGCGGCTGGTGGCCGGCGGCGACGTCGACGATGCTCAGGCGGCGATGACCGAGCAGCGCCTGATCATCCGCGAACACCCCGGCGTCGTCCGGCCCGCGGTGTGTGAGCACGTCGCGCATCCGGGTGAGCCGATCGCGGTCGTCGGCGCAGAGCCGGTCCGAGGCGACGATTCCTGCAATCCCGCACATGTCCTACCTTGCCTCCATCTGGCGCTACATCGCCTCCGGCACCGCGCGGGCGCCGGACGGAACCCAGGGATCGGCCCGCTGCAGCGCCGGCGCCGCCCGGTGCGACGGCCGTGTCGCCGGGGTGCCGTCGACGAACTGGCGGAACCACAGTTCCAGCATCACCAGCTGCCACAGCCGGTGCGGGTGGTCGGCGCGCCCGCTGCGATGCTCGTCCCAGAGCCGCGCCACTTCGCGCGGCTCGAACAGCCCGCGGTCGCGCAGCCGGCCGTCGAGCAGCAGCCCGGAGGTCATCTCGGCCAGCGGCCCGCGCAGCCAGCGCCCGATGGGCGCGTCAAAGCCGCGCTTCGGCCGGTCGATGATCTCCCGCGGCACCCGGCGCTCGAGCGCGCGGCGCAGCAGATACTTGCTGCGGCCGTTGCGCAGCTTGAGCGAGACCGGCACCCGCGCCGCGAACTCCAGCAGCTTGTGATCGAGCAGCGGCTCGCGCGCCTCGAGCGAGACCGCCATGCTCATCCGATCGACCTTGGTGAGCACGTCGTCGATCATGTAGGTCCGGGCGTCCACGTACATCGCCCGGTCCATCGGGTCGGCGGAGCCGCAGTCGCGATAGGCGTCGCGGAACGACGACAGCGCGTCGGCGCCGCCCACCGCTCTGGTGAAATCGGCGGAGTAGAGGCGCGGCTTGGCGCCCGGCTCGAACATGCCGTAGGCGTGCTTCAGGGCGTAGGCCTGGGCCGGCGCCGACGCCAGGTGGCGCAGCGACCGCGCCCCCTTCATCGACAGCGGCAGCGCCTGGGCGAGCCAGCCCGCCGCCCGCGACGCCGGCCCCAGCGCCGTCCGCGCGCGCTGCTCCCAGCTCTCCACCCGGTGCCGCGCATAGCCGGCCCACAGCTCGTCGCCGCCGTCGCCCGAGAGCGCCACCGTCACCAGCTCGCGCGCCGCCTTCGAGACGTAATAGGTCGGCACCGCGGAGGAGTCGGCGAACGGCTCGTCGAAGTGCCATGCCAGCCGCGGCAGCAGGTCGTCGACCCGCGGCGAGACGATCAGCGCGTGGAAATCGCAGCCGACGTGGCGCGCCACCCGCTCCGCATGCCGGACCTCGTCGTCAACTTCGTCCTCGAAGCCGACCGCGATGGTCACCGGCGGCGTCGCGCTGGCGTCCTTCATGTAGGCGACGACGGTGGAGGAGTCGATGCCGCCGGAGAGAAAGGCGCCGAGAGGCACGTCGCTGACGAGGCGGAGCCCCACCGCCTCGCGTAGCAGGCTGTCGAGCTCCTCGAGATAATCCTCTTCCCGCGCGGTGTTGCCGTCGCCCGTGAACTGCAGGTCCCAGTAGCGCGACACCCGGATGCGGCCGCGCTCGGCCACCAGGATGTGGCCCGGGGGGAGCTTGTGCACGGCGCGGTAGATGGTGTCGGGCGCCGGGACGTAGAGCAGCGTCAGATAGGCGTCGATCGCCTCGGGCCGCCAGTCGCGCGGCACCGCGGCGTCTTCCAGCAGCGACTTGATTTCAGAGCCGAAGACCACGCCGGTGCCGGGCACTTCCGCGTAGTAGAGCGGCTTGACACCGAGGCGGTCGCGCGCCAGCAGCAGGCGGCGCTTCGGCTCGTCCCAGACCGCGAAGGCGAACATCCCGCGGAACCGATCGACGCAGGCGTCGCCCCATTCTTCGTAGCCGTGGACGATGACCTCGGTGTCGGAGCCGGTGCGGAAGCGGTGCCCGCGCCCGAGCAGCTCGCGGCGGACCTCGGCGAAATTGTAGATCTCGCCGTTGAAAACGACCTGGATGGTGCCGTCCTCATTGGCGAGCGGCTGATCGCCGGTCGAGAGGTCGATGATGCTGAGGCGGCGATGGCCGAGCCCGATCCCGGGCGCGTGGTAGTAGCCGGCCGCATCCGGGCCGCGGTGAGCCACCGCATCCGTCATCGCCACCAGCACGTCGCGATCGACAGGGGTGTGCGCGTCGTAGTTGAAGCGTCCCGCAATCCCGCACATGTCAGATTCCCGCGGCCTCGGCCGGAGTACGGACGGGGGCCGCTGCGCCCAGCCCGGATCGATACAACGCCTCGAACGACCCCACCATGCGGTCGAACGAGTACCGCTGCCGCACGGCCAGCCTGGCGGCACGGCCCAGCGACTCGGCCTCGGCGGGATGGCCGGCGAGGCGCGCGATCGCCGCGGCCAGCGCCGCGGCGTCGCCGGGCGACACCAGCAGCCCGGTGACGCCGGGGTCGATCAGATCGACCAGACCGCCAACCGCGCAGGCCACGACCGGAAGCCCCGCCGCCATGGCCTCGATGGCGCCGTTCGGAAACGCCTCCGAGCGGGAGGGCAGCACGAACAGGTCCGCGGCCGCGAGCAGCGCCGGGACGTCGTCGCGATGCCCGAGGAACTGCACGATGCCGCCGAGGCCGCCGAGGCCGCCGAGGCCGAGCGCCGCGGCGCGCGCCTCGAGCTGCTGGCGGCGCGGTCCGTCGCCGACAATCTGGAAGCGGAGATCCGGGTGCGTGGGCGCCAGCGCGGCCGCGGCCTCGAGCAGCGTGTCGTGACTTTTCTCGGGGCGCAGGTTGGCGACCGTGATCACAGTCCGGATCGGGCGCCGGTGGTCAGGAAGGTCGAACCACGACGGATCCACGCCGTTCGGAATGACCGCAATCGATCCGGGCGCGACTCCCTCCGCCGTCAGGACCTGCCGGGCCGCCGGAGAATTCGCGACGACCTTCGTGGCCGCCCGGTAGGCGAGTCGCTGGAGCCGGATCTGTCCGGCCGATTTGTCCGGATTCAATTCGCGCCGGCTGCCAATCCGCACCGGCACGCCCGCCAGCGCCGCGCCGGGCAAGCCGAAGATGTTCGCGTACAGGTCGCATGTCTGCACCACCGCTATGCGCTCGCGCCGGCACCACCGGGCGAAGGCCAGCAACTGCCCGGCCGTGGCCGGGCGACCAAACCCCCGAATCGGAAACTCGACGACGGACGCGGCCCGCTCCAGCACCCGGGGCAGCCAGGCGCCGGCCCGATGGAAGCAGGCGACGTGCACCCGGAACTGCCGAGGGTCGAGCCGGCGGACCAGTTCCGTCATCTGCCGCTCCGTTCCCCCGGGTTCGAATGCCGTAATGAATACGGCCACGGGGGTTTGGAGAGAGAGCTTCACATTCGTAATCTCAGCAAGGGGAGTGCCACCCCATGAATTCCCGAATTGAGTAAGTTTCAGGCGTGAGCGGCGTTGCGGATGCGGGTGGAGCGGCGAGCGGCAGAGCTGGTGTGTAGTGGATTGGACAAAAGGGAGACCCGGCGGGACCTACGGACGAGGCTCAGCCGAGACTCACCACCGGGGTGCCGTGCGCCTGGGACAGCGGCGCATCCAGATATTGCCGGTGCCAGAGCTCGAAAACCATCAACTGCCAGAGCCGCAGGGTGTGGTCGCGGCGCGCCGCCAGGTGCTCCTCGACCAGGCGATCGACGAACTGCGGTTCGAAATATCCGCGCTGCCGGGTCAGCGGCGAGCGCAGCACATCGGAGAACACGTCGGTCAGCCCGCCGCGGAACCACGTCCCGAGCGGCACGCCGAAGCCCTGTTTGCGGCGATCGAGGATGCCGGGTGGGAGCATCGACCGCACCGCTTCCTTGAGGATGTGCTTGCGCCGGCCGTTCTTGATCTTGAGATGCGCCGGCAGGGTCGCGGCGAAGTCGATCACCCGGTTGTCGAGCAGCGGCACGCGGGATTCGATCGAATGGGCCATGCTCATGCGATCGACTTTGGTGAGCACGTCCTCCGGCAGGTAGCTCTCGAAATCGAACCGCATCATCCGGCTGTGCGCCGGCAGGCCGGCGAAGCGCGCCATCTGGTCCTGCGCCGCCCGCTCGACGTCCCAGCGCCGGAGCGCCGTCCGTACTGCCGGTGCGTAGAGGGCGTGCTTCTCGTCCGGCTGGAAGAAGCTCAGCGCATCCAGGTAGCGGCCGTTGTCGTCGCGCGCCACATGGCGGAGAAAGTTCTTGCCGCGCATGCCGTGCGGCAGCATCGGCCAGAGGGCGCCGGCGAGCTGCCGGGCGCCGGGCAGCGCCAGCCGATCGAACTGCGCCACGCGCGGATGCGGGAGGTAGCGATCGTAGCCGCCGAACAGCTCGTCGCCGCCGTCGCCCGAGAGGACCACGGTGACGTGGCGGCGGGCGACCTCCGAGACGTACCAGGTCGGAATCGCCGAGGAATCGGCGAAGGGCTCGTCGAAATGCGCGATCAGACGGTCGAGAATCGTCAGCCCGTCCGGGCGGACGACGAACTCGTGATGGTCGGTGCCGAAATGCCGCGCCACCGTGCGGGCGTGCTCCAACTCGTCGAACTCTGGCTCGTCGAAGCCGATCGAGAACGTCTGCACCGGGTGCGACGAGGCCTCCGCCATCAGCCCGACCACGAGGCTGGAATCGACGCCCCCCGAGAGGAAGGCGCCGAGCGGCACGTCGCTGACCATGTGCGAGCGCACCGCATCCGCGAGCACACCGCGCAGCGCCGCGGCCGCCTCGTCGGCGGTGCCGCGGAAGGGCTCGTCGGCGGCGATCTCCCAGTACTTGACCACGTCCGCGCGGCCGTCCTTCCAGCGCAGCAGGTGCCCCGGGGGCAGCTTGCGGACGCCCTGGAACAGCGAGCGGTCGCGCGGCGCGTAGAGGTAGGAGAGATAGTGGTCGAGCGCTTCGAGATCGATCTCGCGCTCGACCGCGCCGGCGGCAATCAGCGACTTGATCTCGGAGCCGAAGTAGAGCCGCCCCTGCCGCTCGGTGAAATGCAGCGGCTTGATGCCGGCGCGGTCGCGCGCCAGCAGCAGCGTCCGGTTCGGCCGATCCCAGAGGGCGATGCCGAACATGCCCCGCAGCCGCCCGAACCCGGCCTCGCCCCACTGCTCATACGCATGGACGATGACTTCCGTGTCGCTCGAGGTGGAGAAGGCGTGGCCGAAGGCCTGCAGCTCCGAGCGGAGCTCCCGGTAGTTGTAGATCTCGCCGTTGAAGACCAGCCAGATCGTCCGGTCCTCGTTATGGATCGGCTGCTGCCCGGTCGAGAGGTCGATGATGCTCAACCGGCGCATGCCCAGCCCCACCCCCGGCTCGACGTGGATGCCTTCGTCGTCCGGGCCCCGGTGGCGGATGACCTCGCACATGCCGTGCACCAGCGCTCCCGACACGTCGTGGGGCGGGGCGTCCGATCCGAAACGTGCGCCTTCAGCGAAACCAGCGATTCCACACATGATGCTTTTATCTCTGCGCGCCTGAGCTATGCACGCCGTACGCCACCGGGGCGCCGGTCGGCGCCGGCCACCAGGAAGAGGGGATGCTGGCCGTCCAGCGGCACGATCGCCGCCCGGCCGGTGATGACGTCGGCCCCTGCACCCCAGGGGATGCCCGGGGCGCCGCCGGACTCCGCATTCGGATGGCGTTCGACGGCGCAGAGGATCAGGCTGTCGTGGCGGCCCCACGTCAGCCGGAAGGCCGCCGCGTGCCAGCCGGGCCCAGGCGGCCGGTCGACGGGCACCGCCGCCAGCGTCGGCGTCGCCGGGGTGTCGGTCAGCGTCACGACGGTCGCGACGGTCACCGGCGCGGCGGCCGCGATCCGGCTGCGGACGCACAGCCCGCGTTCGACGCTGCCGTACACCGGGGCATGGCTGTCGAGTCCGCCGGCCTCGGCCGGCGAGAGCACCCGCAGCGCCGCGCTCGACCCGATCGCCGCACAGCTGCCGTCCGGGTGGTCGAAGACCGTGCCGGCATCGGGATGCTGGCGCCACGCCGGATGGAGGTGCCACAGGATGTCGGCCTCGACCGCGGCGCCGGCGGGATCGAGGAGGTGGTCGAGCACCACCCAGCCGATCCCGTGCAGGGCGAACACGGCGCGCACGTGCGCCACCGGCCGATAGCCGTCGTGCAGGCCCTCGACGTAGTCGAAGCGCGGTTCGCTCTGCCAGCCGAGCGCCACCGCGTCGGCGCGTGACGCCCAGTGAAAGGGGCCGCGCGGCTCGGACTGCGAACGGCCGCCGACCATCACCGTGTTGTGCATGGCGGTGGACCGGAACCGATCGCGCAGCGCCGGGTCCATCGTGTAGGTGGCGGTGCCGGCGTCGACCAGCAGCGGCCGGCCGGCGGCCGTGAGGACGATCGCCAGCGCATCGGCGTGGGCATGGCCGCCGTTGAGGAAGCCGTGAGGCCCGGCGTCGAAGATCAGATGATCACCGGCGGCGGTGCGCGAGACGTAGTAGCCGCTGGCCGGCAGCGCGGTGGACGATGGTGCCGCCGCGGGGCGGCCGGGGACATCCTGCCCGCACAGCCACCACGTCTCCTCCGGCGCGGCGCCGATGGCGAGCGCCGGGTCGTCGAGAATCACCGCCGCGCTGGCGAGCGTGTCGCGGCAGTCCCACGGCGCCCGCCCGCAAATCGGAAACAGCACCCCGCCGTCATCGTCGCCGAGGAGCGGCACCCGGCCGCGGCCGTCGGCGATGACCCGGAGATAGTGCGCCTGGCGCCGGGCGGCCGCTTCGAACCGCGCCGCCGCGGGGTCGTCCACCAGCCGCGCCACCAGGGTGGCGAGCAGATAGAAGTCGGTCGAGTAGCGGTGGTAGTGGCCCGACAGCTCCGCGTGTCCGCCGTCGGCGGTGATCTGGCGGCCGATCTGCTCGAGCAGCACCGCGCGCCCGATCGTCTGCCGCCGCGGGCTGGCAGCGAGGCACGGCAGCGCGGCGCCGGCGACGTAGAGCCCCAGCGCCTCGCCCGAGAGGTGGGTGTTGGGGCTGAAGTAGCGCGACAGGTTGTGTTCGACGTGGGTGAGCTGCCGGTCGAGGCCGAGCAGCAGGTCGACGCTCCACGGCGGGGCGTCGGCCGGGTCGTCCAGCGCCGCGGGGGCGAAGAAGTGCAGCGCCCAGATCCAGGAGAGCGACCGGAAGGCGAGCTCGAGCATGCTGGCCCAGTTCACGCCCTCGAGGGGTGGATTGGCCGCCATCCAGTTCTCGAGCTGCCCGACGAAGGCGTCGTAATAACGGCGGTCCCCGGTGAGCTGCCCGGCGCGCGCCAGCCCGAGCCAGTGCTGGTGACGGTTGATCTCCCAGATGACCTTGTGATCGCCGCAGCGCGGATCCAGATAAGGGACGCGCGACCAGAAGCCGCCCGGTGGCGTGCGCCCGTGGACCGGGTCCGTGTGCCACGCCGGCGGGCTGCCAAACGCGAGGTTCTGATAGCCGAGCAGGTCGTAGCGTCCCTCGAGCATCCGGCTGGCGCGGGCGACGGCCTCGGCCCTGGCGGCCGGAAAGCGGGCGGCGACGAGCTCGCGCCGCTGCGGCAGCTGGCGGGGATCGAGAGGAAAGCGGGCTGGCCGGTCGGCGATGTCGCCGACGATGGCCCGGTGCGCGCCGTGCCAGTCCCGCTGCGCCAGGGCCGAGCGCAGCGCCGCGCCGGCGCCGGCGGCGGCGGCGAGATCGTGCCGGTGCCACCGTTCGGGGCGCAGCGCCGCGCGGACGCGGTCGCGCCGCTTGCGCCACTCGACGGCGAGACGGAAGCGCAGCTCCGCGCCGTCCACGGATCGGAGCCGCGCTAGCGGCACCATGGCGGCGGCCTGTGGTGGCGACACGGCGTCACGCCCGGGTGGCGGCTTCGTCGGCCGCGGTGACGGGGACCCGTGCCGCCAGGCTGCGGTAGAGCGCCACCCATCGCGACCGCACCACCGACCAGCGGTATTGCTCGCAGCTCTCGCGGGCCGCGGCCGTCAGCCGGACGGCGCGCGCCGGGTCCGAGAGCAGCGTCAGGATCGCCTCGGCCGCGGCCTGGTGATCGTCGCAGGCGACCAGGAGCCCATGGACGCCGTCGGTCAGGATCGCGGGCACGCCGCCGGCGCTGGTCGCGACCACCGCGCAGCCGCTCGCGAACGCTTCCAGTACCGACGCGGGCATGTTGTCGATGTTCGGCGTCTGCAGGTAGATGTCGGCCTCGGCGTAGAAGCGCCAGATGTCTTCGGGCGGGACCCGCCCGGCGAAGCGGACGTGCTCGAGGCCGAGCGCCGCGGCCAGTGCCCGGAGGCTGGCATCCTGCGACCCGGCGCCGACCAGCGTCAGGGTGGCCCCGGGATGGCGGTCCTGCACCAGCCGGAACGCCCGCAGCGTGCAGGCGACGTTGTAGAGCGGCTCGAAGTTCCTCGTGGAGAGCAGCCGCGGGTGGAGCGGCTCGCGGCGCCGGAACGCGAAGCGATCCAGATCGACGATGTTCGGGATGATGTCGGCGGCGATGCCGTGCTCCGCGAAGACATCGCGGAGGAAGCGCGACGGCACGACATTGCGATCCACGCCGCGCAGCGTCCGCCGGGCAATCCACGAGCGCCGCAGATGGTCGGGCGCCTCGCCGCTGCGGTAGTTCAGGACGACCGGCTTGCCGAGCAGGCTGGCGACGACTACGGCCGGGAGCGGCGCCAGCAGGAACGAAAAGTACGAGGCCGAGAAGACGTGCACGACATCCGCGCGCCGCAGCTCCCGGCCGAGCAGCGGCAGGTAGGTGGCTTCGGTCGCCACGGTGCGCACGTACTTGACGTCCACCGCCGTGCGCAGCAACCCCGGGGGCTGCGGATTAATCGGCACCAGCCAGGCGTTGACGTCGGGGTCATCCTCCCAGGACCGAAGGAGGCGATTGGCCTGCACCGCCTGCCCTCCCAGGATCCGCATCGAAGGGGCGACCATCGCGACGTTGACCCGCGGGCGCGCCGCCGTACCGTGCTCTTCGCTCAATCCGTCATGCCTCTCTGAACGACCGTATGTCCACCCATCCGCCCGGTGCTGCTCTCCAGCTCTGCAAGGAACGCGCCTCCGTGTCACGTCCATGATGTCTGTAAACACTGCACCGGCGCGCGCCTGGCGGATGAAGTTGAGGGCGCCTGAGCCATAACACGACTGAACAGTACACATCGATCTGCCGATAGCCGTCGGAACGCGGTAAGCTCTGGTGAAGTCGTGTAAGAACTTCAAACAGATGAGTTGTGTTTTCGACATCGTCCAGCTTCAAAACCCAGCCGCCTGCGGAAAGTGCAGCAATACGGGGGTAAATGGATCTGGTCGGGTCCTTGCGTTTTCGTCGCCATCGGCTGGAACCAGACCCGGTCATCCCTGTCACCTCGAGCCTCGAGTCCCTCCGCCGTCCTCTGTGCCGGCGGGAGGGGAGGCTGTCGTCTGGTCGTGACCACGTTCCGGGCGCCGCGGGCGCTTGTGAGCACCTGTCCACCGGCCGGCCGCGCCCCGGAGCGCGTCCCGGCACATGCACGACTGAAAGCCTGATGATTCTTACTACCCGGTTGCGAACTCTGTTGACGTCCGGCGTGGGCCGAGCGGCCCTCGTGATGATTCTTGCGGCGTCGCTGGGACCTGCGGCGCGCCCTGTCCTGGCGCAAAGCCCTTCGAGCGCCGGCTTCTGGGTGACGCTCCCTGACGGCCAGCGCGTTCCGTACAATCATCCCCTGGCGATTGCCGCCAAGGGCGGCGCGCCGGCGCCGGCGCCGCGCCCGTCCATCACGGCTCCTGCCGCCCCCGCGCCCGGCGTGGTCCTGACGCCGTCGGACCCCGGCTTCTGGGTGACGCTGCCGAACGGCGCCCGGCTTCCGTACAACCACCCCGACGCCATCGCGGCACGGGGTGGCGCGGCGCCGGCCCCGTCAGCCCCCGCGCCCGCCGCGCCCGCGGCGGACGCCGTCCTGAGCCCGTCGGACCCTGGCTTCTGGGTGACGCTGCCAAACGGCGCCCGCGTCCCCTACAACCACCCGGATGCGATTGCCGCCCGCCAGAGCAGCCCGGCGCCGGCGCAGCCACAGCCCTCGCCCTCGGCTCCGCAGCCGCAGCCTGCGCCGGACACGCCCGCGCCGGCGACACGCGGCGGCGCGACGCTGCGGGTGCTGCTGTGGAATCTCCATCACGGCGTCGGTACCGACGGCAGCTACGACATCGGGCGGATCGCGTCATGGATGGCGCGGATGGATCCCGACGTCATCCTCTTGAACGAGGTGGAGAAGAACACCTACTGGGGCCACGAGGACCAGCCGGCACGCTATGCCGCGCTGATGCAGCAGCTCACCGGCCGCCACTGGTACGCGCTGTTCTCCCAGGAGTTCGGCGACGGCGAGGCCAATGGCAAGGGGCACCTCATTCTCTCGACCTATCCGTTCGATTCGATTGCGCGCCAGGCGATCAGCTACGATCGGGTGATCGGGGCGGCCGGCATCACCGTCAACGGCCGCGCCATCTCGCTCATCGTCACGCACCTCGATCCCGATTCGCAGACCCGCCGCCTCACTCAGGCCCGGGAGGTGACGTCGTGGACCGGCAACCTGGGCGGGAACCGCATTCTCGCCGGCGACATGAACGCCTGGCCGGATCAGAGCTCGATCGCCGAACTCAACGCGCGCTACCGGGACTCCTGGACCGACGCGGCCAGCCACGGGCAGGCGATCGGCTTCGCGGGACTCAATCCGGACGGGGCGACCCGCAACGGCCGGATCGACTACATCTTCTACGCGCGCACCGCCGGCGATCTGGCCGTGGTCCAGTCCCGGGTCTACGACACCCGCTCGGGCAGCACCATGCCGTCCGATCACCGGCCGGTGGTGACGACCTTCGAAGTCCACTAGCGCACATCTCCGCCGCGGCGCTCCTCAGCCGGGCGCCGCGGAATCCCTTCCGGCCTCTCCCCGTTTTCTTCCCAAAACTGACCAGAATCGAGACGCTTTCGCGCGGGCCTTCCGCGTCCTGTTGAGCCATGATGGCGACAACGTCGAAATAAGAACTGAGCAGTATCTAGAGACAGTCGCTATTTGGCTGTATTTTTGGATTATCAAGTAAAAATTACAAACGGATGAGTTCCCGTCTATTCTCCTGATGAGTCTGCAAATACTGCGCTGAACCATAACCCCTTGTATTTGGGACTTTTGTGAAGTGGTCGGGTCTTTGCGCTCTTCTCATCCGAGTGCGGCAACTTCTGCGCGCTCTCTTCCATCCACGCTGAGCCTCTTGCCTGTTTTGAAGTCGGGGGAGGGGTGTGCGGTAACGAGCAGACGCTAACCAGGGGTTAGAAACGCATGGACCTGAGATCGATTCTTCGTAGCGCCGCCCGCGCGGCAGTCACCGTGGCGCTGGCGTCTGTTGCCCTTCCGGCAGCGGCCCAGACCATCCAGCTGACCGAGTCGAACGCGACGGTGCTGCGAGGCGGATCCTACGCCAACACCAATCTGTCGGCGGACCCCCTGCTCGCTACCCGGGCGAGCAGCGATGCCACCTACGTCCGGCGAGTCGTCACGAAGTTCGATACCCAGAACACGATTCCTCAGGGCACCACCATCAGCGCCGCGACGCTGACGGTGACCGTGGCCGGCGGCAACGCCGAAGCGCGCAGCATCTCCGCCTACCGGGTGAATTCGTCCTTCGAAGAGACCGAAACGACTTGGAACCGCCGCAACGTCAGCGCCAGCTGGAGCTCGGCCGGCGGCGATCTCGCCGAGAAGTACGCCGCCGCGGTGGTCTCGAACGCACCGGGCAGCCGGGTCACCTTCGATGTGACCGCCCTCGTCCAGGCGGCCGTCAATGGCAGCTTCGGCTCGCGCTACACCCGTGTCGCCCTGGTCGACACCGGCGCCTCGAGCAAGGACTCCTACAAGGAGTACTACTCGAACGAAGCCGGCGATCCGTCGGTGCGTCCGGTGCTGACGGTGGCCTACGGCGGCACGTCACCCGCGCCCGCTCCGGCCCCCGCCCCCGCCCCCGCGCCCTCGAGCGGCGTGCAGCTGCGGGTCCTGCAGTACAACACTCACCACGGCGGTTACGGGACCGACGGCCGCTACGATCCGGATCGCCTGGCGACCTGGATGGCCAAGATGAAGCCCGACGTCATCATGCTCAACGAGATCGAGAAGTTCACCTCGTGGGGCAACGAAGATCAGCCCGCCCGCTACAAGGCGCTGATGGAGTCCAAGACCGGCCGGAAGTGGTATTCGATCTTCGCGCAGGAGTTCGGCGCGTGGACCTCAAACGGCAAGGGGCACCTCATCCTCTCGACCTATCCGCTCGAGTCGAGCGCCTTCTTCGACATGAGCTGGGACCGCGTCGCCGCGATGGCGCGCATCACCGTCAACGGCCGCACCATCAGCCTGGTCGTGACCCATCTCGATCCCGATTCGCAGACCCGGCGGCTGTCGCAGGCGCAGCAGGTCGTCCAGTGGGCGACGGGCATCGCGGAGAACCGCATCCTCACGGGCGACATGAATGCCTGGCCGGATCAGTCGTCCATCCTCGAGTACTACAAGAACTACAACGACTCGTGGGCGGTCGCCGAGGCCGCGGGCAAGGCGGTCTCGTTCAGCGGTCTGACGCCATCGGGCGCCACCAAGAACGGGCGCATCGACTACATCATGTATTCGAAGAAGGCGGCCAATCTCGTGGTGCTGGGGTCGCAGGTCTACGACACGCGGGATGCCAACGGGGCGATGCCCTCGGATCACCGCCCGGTGCTGACCACCTTCGAAGTGCGCTGACCGGCGCCGCCGCTCGTGCCGGGGTGCTGCGCGGGGGGAGGCCCCGCGCGGCGCTCCCGCAGCCGCGCCCAGAAGTAGCCCGCAAAGAAGGCCGTCATCATCTGATGACGGAACGCCCGCTCCGGCCGCCCCTTCACGCCCTCACGCAGCATCCCGACGCCGTCCCGCAGCAGCGATCCATACATGTACCGCGGCACCCGCAGCAGGTGCGGCGTCCGCCGCAGATCGACGCCGAGCTCGGTGACCGGCTGCATGCGCTCGAGCGCCGCCCGCGACACCCCCTTGCCGAACCACCAGCGCCGGAAGTAACGCCGCGTCAGCCGCTTCGCCGGGATGTGATGATGCACTTCCATGGCCGGCACGTAGACGCCGCGCAGCCCGGCGTTGCGCGCCCGCATCAGCAGTTCCGGGACCTCCTGCCCCAGCACCAGCCGCCCGCCGGTCCGGCCGAGATCGGCACGGAACCCGCCGACGCGCTCGAACAGCTCGCTGCGGGTGGCCATGTTCGCGCCGAGCGGCACCTTCCGCCGCTCTTCGTACCCGAACGGCGCCGCGCCGTGATCCTGGATCGCAATCGTGCCCCAGAGATCGCCGCGCGACAGGTCCAGCCACCGCGGCGGCGGAATCTCCCAGATGGGTCGCACCGGTCCCCCGGTGTAGGCCACCGCACCATCCCCGCCCGACAGCGGGCCGCACGCCGCCTCCAGCCACCCCGGCGCCACCCGCACGTCGTCGTCCGTAAAGGCGAGGATCCGCCCCTCCGCCCTGGCGATCCCGGCATTCAACGCACTCGAGCGCCCCTGCCGGCCTTCGAAGAGGTACTGCAGCCGGACCGGAAAGCCGGCGACGTGCCGCTCGACCACCTGGCGGGTGTCGTCCCCCGAGTTGTTGTCGATGATGATCGCGTCCCAGGTGAAGCCGGGCGCGACGCGCAGGCCGGCCAGCGAGCGCAGCGTTTCCTCGAGCAGCGTCGCGCGATTGTAGGTGGCGATGAGGACGGTGGCGTCCATCAGAGCGGCCCTCCGCCGGCACGGCCAGTGATCGGCTCAGGCACCGCGCGAGGCGCGGCGCCGGGCTCGAGCAGGCGCCGGATGAGCGCCATCGCCCGCGCCGTCGCCGTGCCCGGCTCGTGAAACATCGCGCCGGCGACGCGCTGCCGCTCACGCGACAACCGGCCCGGTGCGGAGAGCTCCGCCGCTGCGGCCGCCGTCAACTCCTCGACCGTGCTCACCACCCGCGCGGCGCTCCGCAGCAATGCCACCTTCTCCGGGTTGATGCGCGCCGCTTCGACCAGCCCCGGGGCATCGAAGATCAACAGCGGTCGATCGAGTACCAGGTACTCGAACCCCACCGAGCTGTGATCGGTCACCATGAGGTCGGCCGCCGCCAGACTCGGCGCGACGTCGGGCCCCTCGAGGTAGACGATCTGGCCGGGCCGCTCGATCGCCCTCATCCGCGCCCGCCAGTCGATGCCGCCCGAATAGCGCGGATCCGGATCGAGCGACCGGTCGTGCAGCTTGACGATCACGTTGAAGCCGGCATCGGCGAGCGCAGTGACGATGTCTTCGCCGGCGAGGTGCAGCGACGAGGCGGGGGAGTAGGTCGGCGCGTAGAGCGCGGTCGGCCGGCCGACGGCGAGGCCGTGGGCCGCGCGCACGGCCGCCCCGTCGATGCCGCCCGAAGCCAGGCGATCGAGCTTGGGATAGCCGACCAGCGCGGCCTGCGCCGCGGTGACGATGCCGGCTTCCAGGTAGCGGTCCATCCGGTCCCGATTGATGAACGCGACACGGTCGTAATACTCGAACCCCAGCGGCAGCCCGGTCGGCTTATCGAGATCGTATTTGCCGGCGACGCCGTGAAAGAAGTTGATCCGATGGGCACAGCGGCGGAGGCGGGCCGCGGCCCACGGGTCGGCGTTCAGGTAGAGATCGTAGCGGCGCCACTCCGCTTCGGCGTGCGTCACGAACGGCAGCCCGCCGATGAGCGGACGGATGCGGTCGGGATACTCGCTGGTGCAGGCCAGCTCCACGTCCGGTACCGTCCGCAGGGCCTCGCAGATCGGACCCAGCACCGCGACATACACGGGGGTGCGCATCTCGACGAGCACGCGGCGGGTACGGGCCATCCGCCCGACCGCATGGTCGATCGCATGGCCGATTCTGGTCAGTCTCCGAACGACGCTCACGGCTGAATCTCCGGCGGCGCGTCGAGCCCTGTCGCTCGCTGTCGGTCCGCTTCAAGCCGAGCTTAATGCAAGACTCCAGCCGAGCTCAGCCGCCCCTGCTCAGGCGTGGCGCAGCCGGAACTGGTGGACCTGATAGGCGCGGGTGAGGAGACCCGGGAATCGTCTGGCGGCCAGCCGGGCGACGAGCAGCAGCAGGCCGCCCCGGCGGTGGTGGAGATCCGTGACCCATCGTTCGATACCGGCGCGGTCGCCGGCAAGCAGCGCCTGCCGAGCCAGTGCTGCCACCCGTTCGGTCTCGAAGCGGCGCACCTGCCGATCGAGGATGGCCAGCGCCTCGGGGCGGTTCGCCAGCGCCGGGCGCGTCTTGGCATAGACCCGCAGGATGCCGTTCAGCATCCGCAGCTCGTCGGCCGAGAGGCTGTCGTCGCGGCGGCGATAATAGCCTGCCGGCGTATGGCTACGCGTGAAGCGGAAGCCCGCCATCGCGGCCCGGATCCACAGGTCGTAATCCTCATTGCTGCGGAAGCTTTCGTCGAACCCGCCGACGGTGTCGATCACCTCGCGCCTGAAGACGCTCATGATGAACACCGAGGTCTCGTCCCGCAGCAGCGCACAGAGGTCGGGGTCGGCGCGCGGATCCGGTGTCGGTGCGGCCGTTCGGCCGTCCTGCGGCCCTCCCTGGAACCAGGCGTTGCCGGAGACGATGTCGACGTCGGGGCGCTGCTCGAGCACCCGCACCTGCGACTCGAGGTACGCAGCCGTCCAGGTATCGTCGCTGTCGAGGATGGCGATCAACGCGCCGCGCGCGTGACGGAGCGCGAGGTTGCGGGCGGCGGAAATTCCGGCGTTGGCCTGGCCCAGCAGCCGCACCCTGGGGTCCTCGCCGGCGTGCCGTTCCACCACCGCGGCCGTGCCATCCGTGGACCCATCGTCCACCACCAGCAGCTCGAAGTCGCGGAAGGTCTGGGCGCGCACCGACGCGACGGCCGCGT
>JBDTOB010000025.1:0-15939 GCA_039933435.1 Acidobacteriota bacterium
TGAACCCTGAAGCCTGAACCTGAACTCCGAACCCGGAACCCGGAACCCGGAACCCCTATTACTCTCCCCCCTGTTCACAGCGCGACGTTCCGGTAATAATGCGTGCCATCCCTGCACTCGCGCCCCTCCGGGACGGGCCGGATTCGCGACGTACACGCCCGGAAGCCCGGCTTTCGTGGTGCGCGGGTTGCAGGACCATGACGCGCGCCCGATGTCCGACACACCAGATTTCACCTCCGCATCGCTGACCTCCTCCGGCTACGGAGACGGCCTCGGCCGACGGACGCTCGACTTCGATCGGGAGACCGGCGGCATCCTCGAGCGGCTGCTCCTGCGGCCCGAGCTGCGGGTCTTCGAACAGGCCATCGCCGAGCGCATCGACCAGGCGGCGGCCTTCGAGGACGAACGGTTCGCGCGACCCTACGGGATCGACCGTGACCCCGAGAGCGGCGCCGTGGTGGTGGTCTCCGAGCATCTCCAGGGGAGCCGGCTGTCCGACCTCCTCGACGGCCTCTCCGGGGACTCCGCCGAGACCCAGGCCGCCCCGGGTCTCGACGCCGCCCTCGGCTTCCTGCTCGAGGTGCTGCCCGCGCTGGCGGCGCTGCACGCCGCCGCCGGCTTCGCCCACGGTGCGGTCGGCGCCGGGCGGACGGTGATGACCCCGGGCGGCCAGGTGGTGCTGCTCGACTGGGTCTACGGCCACGTCCTCTCCCGCCTCGGCTGGAGCCGGGCGCGCCTGTGGCGGGAGCTCGGCATCGCGGCGCCGAGCGCCGGCGGCCCCGGTCCTGTCGATGCCGCCGGTGATATCGCGCAGGCGGCGCTGACCGCCGTCCAACTGGTGACCGGACGACCGCTGCCGCTCGAGGAGGACGAGCAGGCGGAGGGGCTGGCCGCTTCCCTCCCGGAGATTGTGGAGATCGCACAGATCCGCGGCAGCGAAACGTTCGCCGCCGGCATCGAGCGTTTTCTCCATCGTGCCCTCCTCCTGCCCGGCAGCACGCCGTTCACCAGCGCCGAGGAGGCCGCGGACGCGGGTCGGCGGATCGCGGAAGAGATCGGCGATTCGGCATGCCGCGCCGCCCTGGCCGCCTTCGCCGCCGACAGCCATCGCGCCCGCGAGCAGCCGCCGCTGCCGGCCCTCGAGGACGACCTCTCCGACGTCGTCCCCTTCGAGGTCATCTCCCCGGCCGAGGAGCCGGCCGAGGAGCCGATCGAGGAGCCGATCGAGGAGCCGGAAATCGAGGCCGGAGCGGTGGCGGCTGCCAGGGTCGCCAGCGCGGCGCTGGAGTTCGAAGTCCCTCTGGACGACGTCGGCGCGGACGACGACGCGGACGCCGTCACCGGCACGCCGGCGGCGCCGGCCGACAGCGCGCCGGACCCGGTGGTCTTCGACCTGACGGCACCGCCACCCGAACTTCCCGCCCCGTCGCCGCTCCAGGAGATCGACGACCAGGCGCCGCCCGGCTTCCGTGTGTTGGCCGAGTCTGAGGTGGTTGACGTTGCTCCGGCGCAGCCCGAGCCGGTACACCACGAGGCGGACCCGGCCGCACCGGCGCCGTCCGAGCCCGCCGTCAGCGCGACGCCGGCGGTCGAGCCTCTCGCTCCCGAACCGGTCCCAGGATCTGATCCGGTCGCGGCCGCCTCTCAGCCTGTCGATTCGACCAGCGAGCCGTCCGCCGGAGCGGGCGTGCCACGGGCGCGGCGAAAGCGCCGCAAGGCCGCTCGGAACCGCGACGCCGCACCCGCGGCGTCGAGTTCCACGCCGCCCATCTCGTCGCCTCCGCGCGAGGTGCAGCCGCCCGCGACGCCGGCGTTCAGTCCGGCGCCGCCGCAGGCTGCCTGGCAGACGGAGGCGCCGGCCGCGACGCCGTACTATCCTCCGGTCAGCGATCCTCGCGAGCCGACCGGGCTGTCCTGGTCGCCGCCTCTGGAGCCGGCGGCCCCGGCGGCTGGCGTGCCGTCGCAGCCGGCCCCGTCGACCGCGCCGGTCCGGATCAGGCCCGAGAAGCCCGCCGGCTACGCGCCTGCGCCCCGCGTCCGGGACGCGGAGCCGTCGGAGGATGTGACGGGCGTCCCCTATGTCCATCGTGGATTCGCTCCTCTGCCCTCGCCGCGATGGAAGATCGGCGCGGCGGCCGCGGCGGTCGCCGCGGTGCTGATCGGCGGGGTGCTGGCGCGCCAGTATTGGCCGGGCGAGAAGCAGGTCGAGCCGGCAGCCGCGGCCACGGCGACGCCGACGGCGCCGCCGCAGCCCGCGCTCGCCGAGGGCGGGTCGATCGCGCTCGACACCAAGCCGGCCGGGGCCAAGGTCCTGCTGGACGGCGTGCCCTCAGGTGAAACGCCGCTCATACTCGAGAACGTGCCCGCCGGACGGCACACCGTCACGTTCGTCACGGCGACGGGATCGGTCAAGCGAAACATCCGCGTCGAAGCCGGTCAAACAGCGTCGGTCGACGTCGCGGTGTTCTCGGGATGGGTGGCGGTCTTCGCCCCAGTGGTCTTGGACATCGCCGAAAACGGCAAATCGATCGGGACCACCGAACAGGGGCGTCTGATACTGCCCCCGGGCCGCCATCAGCTGACGTTCACCAATCGCGACCTCGGCTACTCCAGCAGCCAGACCGTGGACATCGAGCCCGGCGAAGAGCGCTCCGTCAACCTGCAGCCCACCGGGACGCTGAATCTGAACGCGCTGCCCTGGGCGGAAGTGTGGATCGACGGCAAGAAGGTCGGCGATACCCCGATCGCCGGGCTGCGTCTGCCGCTCGGCATTCACGACGTCGTGTTCCGGCACCCCCAGCTTGGCGAACGAACCATGACGACGACCGTGCGTGCCGACACGGCATCCGCGGCCTCCGTCGATTTCACCAAAACGCCATAAGCGTCGTTGGGCGGCCCGCGATTGCAGAATCGTGATCCCAAGGACAACTTTGCAACACCATCGACGGTGCGTGGGCCCCTCGATCGGTTTCGTGCCGCACGATTGTGCACGAGATTTCACGTAGGGCAGACGACCTCCGCAGTGGCATCCCCTTTGCGCTAAAGGAAGTACCAATCAACTGGAAGGGTGCTTTATGTGGAGCTGGATCAGCTGTTACGTCACCGGTCACGATTACAGTGTTTCGTGCGACGGGGGGGCCATGTTTCTGCGCTGCGTTTCTTGCGGACGCCGATCGCAAGGGTGGCTGGTGCACGGCGCCGAGGCGGCGGGCCACCATGCGCACCGCGCCGGCTAGGCCAGGCGCCTCCCGCGCGCCGGTTGACACCCCGCGACACGGCTGACGACAATATACGGGATGGCGGTCCCGCGGATATCACCTGAAGATCTCGCGCCCCGGCTCGAGAGCGCCGCCGGGGCCGCGGCCTCCGATGCCCCGCTGATCGTCGACGTCAGGCTCAAGTATCCCTACGAGCACAGCACCATGACCCTCCCCGGGGCTCTCCGGCTGCTGCCGGGAGAGACCGCCCATCGGGAGTGGCCCTGCGACCGCGACATCGTCCTCTACGACTCGGACCCCGACGACATCGTGGCCGAGCGCGCGGCGCTCGACCTGCAGCGCCTGGGCTGCCGCGTGCTCGTGCTCGAAGGAGGCATCGCCGCGTGGGCGGCCGCCCGGCTGCCGACCAGCCCGAAGACGGCGCCGCAGCTCGCGTCGCCGATGGGCGTGCCGGCCAAGGCGTGAGGTAACGTGCTGCCCGCCGCGCTCGACACCCTCTCCGATTTCCTGGACATCCGCGGCGCTGGCTCGGACGCCGGCGCCCTCCGAAACGCGGCGGCGGCCATCCGCCAGCTGCAGCCCGCCGAGGCCGCGGCGTTCGTGCGCCGCGCCAGAGCCGGGCAGATGGACGGTGTGCCGCTCATCGGTCCGGCGGTCCAGTCGCACCTGCGGTCGATTCTGGCGGGCGACCCCGCGGCGGCCATCGACGCGGCCCGTGCCGGCATCCCGCAGCTGCTAGGTCGCCTCCTCGACCTCGGGATCGTCTCCACGCGCGAAGCCGCGGCACTCGTGCGCCAGCAGGCCGTCGCGACGCTTTCCGATCTGCAGGCCGCCCTGGCGGACGGACGGGTGACACAGTTCGGCGTGCCGGACTTCGAGCGCCGTCTCCGCGCCGGAGCCGTCGCCCTGGCGCAGGAGCTTCGTCCCGTCCCGTTGGGGCGTGCCACCGACCTGCTCGAGGAGGTCGCCGCGGCCGTGGCACGCTGCTGTTCCGCGGTCGACCTGGTCACGGCGGCCGGCGGCGTCCGCCGGTTCGAGTCGCTGGTCGACGGACTGGTGCTCGTGGGCCGGGCGCCGGATCCGGCGGCCGCCGTCGAGGTGCTCACCATGGCCGCGGCGATAGACGATGTGCTGTACCGGACCGGGCGGCGGGCCATCCTGCTGGTGCAGCAGACGGAAGTCGACATCCGGATCGCGGCGCCGGACGACTACGGCACGGTGCTGTTCACCGCGACCGGGTCGCCGGCCCACCTGCGCGGCGTGCACGCGCGCCGTGGCCGCCCGCCGCTGGCCGCCAGCGAGGACGTCGTCTATGCCCACGCCGGGCTCCCCTTCATTCCGCCGGAACTGCGGGAAGGGGACGGCGAGATCGAGGCGGCGGCGGCCGGACGGCTGCCGGCGCTCGTGCAGCGCCAGGACATCCGTGGCGACCTCCACATGCACACCACCAGCAGCGACGGCGCCGATACGCTCGCCGCGATGGTGGCGGCGTGCGCGGCGCTCGGCTATGAATACATCGCCATCACCGACCACTCGGAGCGGGCCGCGGCCGGACGGACGCTGACGCGCTCGGCCCTCGCCCGTCAGCGAGAGGAGATCGAAGCGCTCCGGGAGCGCTACCCGCTGATGCGCATCCTGCACGGCATCGAGGTCGACATCATGCCGGACGGCCGACTGGACTTCGAGGACGCCGTGCTGGAGCCGCTCGACCTGGTGCTCGCCTCGCTGCACGACCCGGCCCATCAGGATGCGCGCACGCTCACCCGGCGCTGCCTCAAGGCCATCCGGCATCCGCTCGTCAACGTCATCACCCATCCGGCCAACCGCCTGGTCGGCCGCCGGCCCGGCTACGCGCTCGACTTCGACGAGGTCTTCGCCGCCGCGGCGGAGACCGGGACGGCGCTCGAGGTGGACGGTGCGCCGTCGCATCTCGACCTCGACGGCGCCCTGGCCCGCCGCGCCATCGCCGCCGGCGCGACGCTGACGATCGACAGCGACTGCCACCGCGCGCGGGCGCTGCAGCGGCAGATGACGCTCGGCATCGGCACCGCCCGGCGCGGCTGGGTGGAGGCGCGCCATGTCCTGAACGCCCGGCCGGTCGCCGAGGTGCTGGCGTTCGTCGCCGCCAAGCGGCGTCACTGAGCCGGTCGCCCGGTGGCTGCGTGCTAAGATGAATCACCGTCACGTGACTGACGCTACATGAGCTTTACACCCCTTCTGGCGGTTGCGCTGCTGCTGTTCCCGCTTCCCGCGGCGCCCCCCCAGGCGGCGCCGCCTCCCCGTCCGCCCGCCCAGGAGATTGCCGCGGCGCTGCAGCGGCGCTACGACAGCGTTCGCGACTTCACCGCCGATTTCGTGCACGAGTCCGAGGGCGGCCTCCTCCGCAAGAAGCAGTCCGAGAGCGGTGTGCTCCAGGTCAAGAAGCCGGGCCGCATGCGCTGGGACTACAAGAAGCCGGAACCCAAGCTCTTCGTCTCGGACGGCCGCCGCATCTACCTCTACGTGCCGGCCGACAACCAGGTGGTCATCAGTCCGGTCCCCAGCGAGGACCAGGCGACGACCGCGGTGCTGTTCCTGGTCGGCAAGGGCAACCTGTCCCGCGACTTCACGGTCAGCTACGTCGAGGGCGGGAGCGCCGACACCTCTACGCTGCGGCTGCAGCCGCGCCTGCCGGAGCGCGACTACGACTGGCTGCAGGTCGTGGTCGATCGCCGCAGCCTGCAGATCAGCTCGTTGAGCGCGGCCGACAGCCAGGGCGGCCGCTCGACCTTCCGCTTCTCGAACATCCGGGAGAACGTCGGCCTGCCGGACAAAGCCTTCGAGTTCAAGATTCCGCGCGGAGCGGACGTCACCAACCATGCCGACACCGCGCGCTAACCGCGGTCTCGTGCTCGCCGCCGCCTTGCTGGCGGGCGCCTGCGCCACCAGCTCCGCCTACCGGGCGGGCCAGCGCGCCGAGAACGCCCAGGACTACGACCGCGCCGTCGTCGAGTTCACCAAGAGCGTCCGCGCCCGGCCGGACGACCGAACCGCGCAGCTGGCGCTCGACCGCGCCCGGCTTCGGGCCTCGCAGGCGCACTACTTCCAGGGGCGCCGGCTGCAGGCCGCGGAGCGGTTTGAGGAGGCGCTTGGCGAGTTCCAGCTCGCCGCGGAGCTCAATCCCGCCGCCGCCGACGCGGAAACGGCGCTGCGTGAAACCCGCCAGAAACTGCGGGCGCGGCTGGCGGTCTCGCGCGAGGGCAAGACCGAGCTCCAGGCGCTGATCGAACGCTCTCGCGATCTGGCGCCGGCGGGGCTCGAGCTTCCCGAAGGGATCAAGCTGCCCGACTCGCTGGTCTTCAGCAACGCCGGCAGCGGCATGGTGTTCCGCGCCCTCGGCCGCCTCACCGACATCAACGTCGTGTTCGATCCCGGCTTCCGTGATGCGCCCATCACCGTCGATCTCCGGAACATCTCGCTGCAGGATGCGCTGGCCTCCATCACCGCGAGCACGCACACGTTCTACCGGGTCACCGCCGCGCGCACCATCACCGTCGTCCCCGACACCCCCGCCAAGCGCCGCGAGTACGAAGAGGCGGTGGTCCGCACGTTCTACCTGAGCAACGCGGACATCAAGGAAGTCATCGACCTGCTCCGCGTGGTCGTGGACGTGCGCCAGATTTCGCCGATCACGGCCACCAACGCGATCGCCATCAAGGACACGCCTGAGCACATCGCCGCGGCGGCGCGGCTGATCGCGGCGGTCGACAAGGCGCGACCCGAGGTGGTCATCGAAGTCGAGCTGCTCGAAGTCAGCCGTACCCGGCTGCGGGAGTACGGCCTGCAGATCGCCAGCCCTGGGTCGGACGGCATCAGCGGCTCCGCCGACGTCAACCGCAGCAACTTCACGCTGCAGACGCTGCGCAACCTGACCCAGGCCGACGTCTTCCTGTCGGGCCTGCCGGCGATGTATTACCGGCTGCTCAAGAACGACGCCAATACGCGGACGCTGGCCAACCCGCAGCTGCGGACCTCGGAGGGGCTGACCGCGCAGGCGCGCTTCGGCGATCGCATTCCCATCCCCGTCACCACGTTCGCGCCGTTCGCGACCGGCGGCATCAACCAGCAGCCGATCACCTCGTTCGACTACCAGAACGTCGGCGTCAACATCGACATCACGCCGCGGACGCATCACGACGACGAGGTCACGCTGGCGCTGAAAATCTCGCTGAGCAGCATCTCTGGCACCGGCTTCGGCGGGCTGCCGACGATCGGCAATCGCGAGATCACGACGACGATCCGCCTGAAGGACGGCGAGACGAACATGCTGGCGGGGCTGATTCGCGACGACGAACGCACGGTCATGGCGGGGATGCCAGGCCTGAGCGACCTGCCGCTCATCGGCCGCCTGTTCGGCAACCACCGCAAGGAGTCGCAGCAGACCGACATCATCCTGACGCTGACACCCCACATCGTCCGGGTCCTGGACCTGAGCGAAGGGGATCTACGTCCGTTCCGCCTGGGGCGCGACGCGAGCGGCGCCGTCGCCGATCTTCCGACGAACTTTCAGACACCGCCGCGCGACCGCGGCGACGATGGCCCGGCGCTGACCTTCCCCGGCCCGCCGCAGCCCGGCGCCACGCCGCCGCCTGCGGCCGCGCCGTCGTTTCCACAACCGCTGGAGTCGGCCCCGCCAGCACCGCCGCCCGCCAAAAAGCCTCAGTAGACGCATCGCCGGCGATCGGGTGGTGTGTGGCCACTCGCGCCGCAGCACGCAACACCTCAGCTCACAGGTGGCGCGTCCTCCTCGCGGGACACCGAAGCGCCCAGCGACTGCAGCCGCTCGACGAGGGAGGCGTAGCCGCGCTCGACGGTTTCCAGGGGGCTGACGGTGCTTTCTCCGTCCGCCGCCAGCGCCGCGGCGATGAGCGCCATGCCGGAGCGCAAGTCGCGGCTGTCGAGGTCGCGGCCGCGCAGCTTCGCCGGACCGCTGACAATGATGCGGTGCGGATCGCAGAGGAACAGGTCCGCGCGCATCGCGCTCAACTGCTCGAGCGCAAAGAGCCGCAGTTCGTAGAGCCAGTCGTGGACCAGGGTGCGGCCGTCGGCCTGCGTCGCCAGGACCGTGACCAGGCTGACCATGTCGCTCGGGAAGCCCGGCCACAGCCCGGTGGTGATCCGTCCCGCCGAGGTCAGTGTCGACGGCTCGACGAGCAGCCGATCGTCCGCATACGCGCAGCGCAGCCCCATCTTGCAGAGCGGCGCCGCGACCACTTCGAGATCAACGGTCCGCGCGCCGCTGACTTCGATTTCTCCGCCGGTGATGGCCGCCGTCACCCCCCAGCTCCCGGCCTCGATGTAGTCGCCATCGAGCCGATGGCTGGCGCCGGTCAGCCGCGCCGGCGCTTCGACCCGGATGGTCGACGTCCCCTCCCCCTCGATGAACACGCCCATGGCGCGGAGAAAACAACAGAGCTCGACGACGTGCGGCTCGATGGCGGCGTGACGGATCTCCGTCCGTCCGCGGGCCGCGGCCGCGGCCAGCAGCGCCGTCTCCGTCCCGGTGACGGACGCTTCATCCAGGTAGAACGAGGCCCCCTTGAGACCGTCAGGCGCCTCGAGCGAGTAGCCGGCTTCCGCGCGCGGCACGGCGCCCATCGCCGCCAGCGCCTGGAGATGGGTCGTGATCGTTCGCCGGGTCGGAAAGTCTCCGCCCGGCTGGGCGAGACGCGCCGAGCCCCGACGGGCGAGCAGCGGTCCGAGCAGCAGCACCGAGCCGCGCAGCCGTCCCACCAGCTGCGGATCCGGCGTATCGGTGGTGACGTGTGCGCACGTCACCCGCAGCGTCGAGCTGCCGAGGCCCTCGATGGACGCGCCCATGCCCGTCATCAGCTCCGCCAGCACCCCGACGTCGCGGATCCTCGGCACGTTGGTGAGCACGCATTCCTGATCGGTCAACAGGCAGGCCGCCAGCAACGGCAGCGCCGAGTTCTTGTTGCCCTCGACCGTAATCCGCCCGGACAGCCGGCGCCCGCCTTCAATTCTCAGCTTTGCCATCAGCGACCACTCCGCATGTCGAGTTCCGGATACCCGAGGTAGACCACCTCTTCACGCAGCGTCACCCCGAACCTGGCGTGCACGTCCACTTTGCACCGCTCGATCAGCGCGCGGATTTGACGCGCCGTCGCTCCGCCCTCGTTGACGATGAAGTTGGCGTGGGCCGGGGAGACGACCGCCGCTCCTTCCCTGGCTCCCTTCAGCCCCGCCCGATCGACGAGTGCGCCGGCGGATGGAGGGATGCCGTCGGGAACGCTGTCGCCGGGCCCCGGGTTGCGGAACACGCATCCGGCACTCGGCGACTCGAGCGGCTGCGTGCGCTTGCGAAACGCCAGCGAGTCACGCGCGATCGCCCGAAGCGCGCCGGGCTCCCCCTCCGAGACTTCGAGGTCCGCCGACACCACGACTTCCCGCGTCCGGTGCAGCCGGCTGAAATCGTAGTCGAACTCCATCTCCGCGGCATCGACGTCCACGATCCGGCCGTCACCGGACACCACTCGCACCCGACGGACCAGCTCGCTCATCAGCCGTCCGCGAAAATGGGCGTTGCCGAAGACGGCGCCGCCGAGCGTGCCCGGCGTACCGGCCCAGGCCTCGATGCCGGCGATGCCGCGGCTCACGGTCCAGCGGACCAGGCCGTTGATCGTCAGGCCGGCGTCGACGCGGATGCGCGAGCTGCCGAGGGCCTCGGCATCACCGCCGTGAATACGGATCACCAGCCCGCCGATGCCTTCGTCGGCGATCAACACGTTCGAGCCTCCGCCAATCGCGGTCACCGCCAGGCCGGCCTCGGCGGCGATCTCGATCGCCCGGCGCACATCCTCGCCCGACTGCAGCTGTATCAGCCACTCCGCCGGCCCACCCACCTTGAACGTCGTCAGCGCCCCCAGCGCAACCGCGCGCCGCAGCCGGTCCGGACCGAAGGCCTCGCGGCAGCGCTGCTCGAATCGACTCAGCACGCGTCCCCCGCGAGCGCGGCTTCCTGCATCCGCAGCGCCTCCAGCGCCTCAGCGCGCGTGCAGGCGGCAAACTCGATCCACTCGCCCGGCGCGAGCTGGCCCGCGAACGGCAGATCCGCGGTGATCACCGTGGCGATTCGCGGGTAGCCTCCGGTCGTCGGCCGATCGGCCATCAGCAGGATGGGCTGCCCCGACGGGGTGACCTGGATCGTGCCCATCGGCGTCGGCGACGACAGCATGTCGGCGCGGCGGGTCGCCGGCAGCGGCTCGCCATCCAGCCGATAGCCCATGCGATCGGACTGCGGCGACACCACGAATCGCGCCTCCAGCAGCCGGCGCACGGCGGCGCCGTCGAACCGCCACTCGTCCGGCCCCATCATCACCCTCACCCGGGCGCCGCCCGGCGGCAACACCAGCGGGCGCCCGGCAGGCAGCGTCACCCGCGGCCGGTCGGCGACCGCCAGGGCGTCCCCGGCCTTCACCGCACGCCCTCCGAACGGCCCCATGCGTCCGACCACGCAGGTCGCACGGCTGCCGAACGTCGCCGGCACGTCGAAGCCGCCGCGGACCGCCAGCGTCGTGCGGGCACCGGCGCGCCGCACGCCCAGCCGCAGCGTGGCGCCATCCGGCAGCTCGAATCCGGCCGACGCCTCGACCTCCCGCCCCTCCACTTCGACGACGAAGGCGGCGCCGGCGATGGCGCAGGTCATCGCGCCGTGGGCGCGCAGGACCGGACCGGTCAGCGTGACCTCGAGCGCGGCGGTCGCCTCGACGTTGCCCGCCAGCCGGTTGGCCAGCCGGTGCGAATAGGCATCCATCGGCCCGGCCACCTGCACGCCGCTCGACTGCCATCCCCACCGGCCGAGGTCCTGCACCGTCGTCAGGGCGCCGGGACGCACGACCTCGAAATGCGCCATATCAGCCACCCTCGACCGGGTGAAAGCGGACCGCGTCGCCGACCTCGAACATCGACGGCGTCGACCGCAGGGAATCCCAGGGGCGGACATCGGTCCGCCCGATCAGGTGCCAGCCCCCGGGTGTGGCGATCGGATAGATGCCGGTCTGGCCGGCCGCGATGGCGACGCTGCCGGCGGGCACCCGCGGGCGCGGCGTCTCCCGCCGCGGGAAGGCAATCCGCGCATCCACACTCGCCATGTAGGCAAATCCGGCGACGAAGCCCAAAGCGTGGACGCGGTAGACGACGCCGGCATGGAGGGCAATCACCTCGGACTCCGGCAGGCCCGCGCGGCGGGCAATTCCGGAGAGATCCGGGCCGTCCGCACCGCCGTACCGCACCGGCACGTCGACAAGGCGTGGCGCGGGCGCCATGGCCGGCGGCGGCGGATCGTCGCCGAGCGCACGCAGTTCGTCCTCGAGCCGATGCACGTCGCAGGCGAGCGGGTCGAAGTAGATCGCCAGCGCGCCGTAGGCGACGACCACGTCCCTGAGCCCCGGCCAGCGCGCCTCGAGGCGCTGCTTCAGGGCGAGCGCGCGCCGGTTGGCCTCCGGATCGATGCTTCCAGAGAGCTCGACAATCAGCGCACCGTCGCCCGCGGCTGCGATCCGCACGGCGACTAGCGCGGCGGCCGCGCCTCGAGCGCCGCCAGCAGTTTGTGGTGGATGTTGTCGAAGCCGCCGTTGGACATGACGATCACCAGGTCGCGCGGCTGCGCCTCTTCGGCAATCGTCCGGACGATCTCCGGGATCTCCGGGATGTAGCGGGCGTCGACGCGAGCCTTCCGCAGATCCTCGACCAGCGCCTGCGGCGAGAGCCGCTCGTCCTCGGGAAGGCTCGAGCGGAACACCGCCGGCAGGATGACGCGATCGGCTTTGGCGAGCGCGCTCGCAAACTCCGACTGGAAAATCCGTCGGCAAGAGGTCGCGGAGCGCGGCTCGAAGATCGCCCAGATGCGGCGGTCGGGAAAGGCCGAGCGGACGCCGGCGAGCGTCTCCCCGATCGCGGTTGGATGATGCGCGAAGTCGTCGTAGACCGCGACGCCGGACGCCGTGCCCCTGAGCTCGAGGCGCCGGCGCACGCCGCGAAACGTCCGCAGCGCCTCCCCCATGGTCTCGACGTGCAGCCCGGTCGCGGCCCCGACCGCCATCGCGGCGAGCGCGTTGCGGACGTTGTAGGCGCCGAGCATCGGCAGCTCGAAGGTCCCAATCGACTCGCGGTTGCGCCGGACGCCGAAGGTCGTCGTCGCCGCCGAGGCGCGGAGGTCGTGCGCCTGCCAGTCGCTGCCGTCCGCGAGGCCGAACGTCTCGACCCGGCAGCGGGCATGCGCGCGCAGCGCCAGCGCGTCGGCATTGTCGGCGCCCAGCACCAGCAGCCCGCGCCGCGGCACCAGGTTGACGAAGCGCCGGAACGCCAGACGGATGGCGTCGAGATCGGGATAGATGTCGGCGTGGTCGAACTCGATGTTGTTGACGACCGCGATGTCGGGCAGGTACTTCAGGAACTTGGCCGACTTGTCGAAGAAGGCGCTGTCGTATTCGTCCCCCTCGATGACGAAGTCGCGGCCGCCGCCGACGCGGTAACTGCCGGCGAAGTTCTCGGCGATGCCGCCGACGAAGACGCTCGGATCGGCGCCGCCGTGCGTCAGCACCCACCCGGCGAGCGAGGTCGTCGTGGTCTTGCCGTGCGTCCCGGCAATGACGATCGACCGTGAGGCCCAGAGAAAATGGTCGCGGACCGCCTCGGGCAGCGAGCAGTAGCGGATCTTGCGGTCGAGCACTTCCTCGAGCTCGGCGTTGCCGCGTGAAATCGCATTACCGATCACGACCAGGTCGATGTCGGCGGTGATGTGCTCGGCGCTGTAGCCCTGGAGGGTGGTGATGCCCTGCTCGACGAGGAAGTCGCTCATCGGCGGGTAGACATTCTGGTCCGAGCCGCGCACGTCGTAGCCGCGGCTGCGGAGGAGCGCGGCGAGCGTCGCCATGGCGGTGCCGCAGATGCCGATGAGGTGTATGCGTTTCATGACGGTCCGAAGCTCCCTACTCGAGCGAGTCGACGACGGCGGCCTCTTCGACGATCAGCCGGGGGCTGGCGTCGGCGACGAGCCTGGTGTGGACGCCGAACGGCAGCGTCAGCGCCGGGCCGTCCGCATGCCCCGAGGGCAGGCCGAAGAGCACCGGGCCGGTGAAGCCGTCGAACAGATCGAGGATGACGTCCCGCGCCGCCGGCATCCCGCCCGGTTCGTCGCAGCCCGGCATGGTGCCGAAGACGACCGCGGCCGCGCGGTCGAACACCCGCGCCAGGCGCAGCTGGGTCAACATCCGGTCGAGGCGATAGGGCCGCTCGGCGACATCCTCGAGAAAGAGAATCGCGCCGTCCGGCGGCGCGAACGCGTAGGGCGTGCCCAGCGACGCCGCCAGCTTCGTAAGAGTGCCGCCGGCGAGCACGCCGGTCGCCTCGCCGGGGCGGAGGGTCTCGAGGCGCGGATGACCGATCTCCCCGGCCGGCGCCGTCCGGCAGAGACAGCGGCGGAACGTGTCGCGATCGTAGCCGGCCTCGCCGCGCGCCAGCCGCCCCTCGAGCATCGGACCGTGAAACGCGACCACCCCGCAGGCCTGATTCAGCCAGGTGAGCAACGAGGTGGTGTCGCTGTAGCCGACGAACGCCTTGGCGGTGCCGGCGAAGTCCCGCGGGTCGAGCAGCGGCAGCATCTGCACGCTGCCGTAGCCGCCGCGGACGGCGATGATGCCCGCCACCGATGGATCCGTCCAGGCCTGCCGGAAGGCCGCGGCGCGGGAGGCGGCCGTGCCGGCGACGTAGGAACGGCGGTCGAAGACGCTGTCGTCGAACACCGGTGCAAAGCCCAGCAGCCGCAGTTCGCTGAGGCCGGCGTCGAAGGTCTCTCGTGCAAAGGGACTGGCGGGGGCGATTACGGCGATCCGGTCCCCCGGTCGGAGGACGCGCGGTTTGCGCATGCGGCTACGCAAACCTCGCCATCTCGGAGGCCACCGCCTGATGCTGGTCGCGGCCGAGGACGGCCCGGAGCGCAGCGCCGCCGAGCGGAAGCGGCCGCGGCGACGCCAGGAACCGCTCCTTGACCCGCCGGTGCCGCGCCAGCGCATCCTCAACCCGCTTCCAGGGCAGGGTGCCGTCCTCGACGGCGTGGATCAGCGCCTCGAGCGCCGACATCTGCACGTCGTGGTCGGTACCGCACATCAGCACCACGTCGCAGCCGGCGGTAATCGCCATGACGGTCGCCTCGACGGCGCCGTATCGCGCGCTGATCGCGCCCATGCCGATGTCGTCGGTGAACACCACGCCCGGGTGCCCCAGCCCCTGCTTCAACATGCCGGTCACGATGCGAGGCGACAGCGTCGCCGGATGCTCGGGATCGATGGACGGAATCAGCAGGTGCGCGGTCATGATGCCGGCCACTCCCGCCTCGACCGCAGCGCGGAACGGCACCAGCTCGACGCGCTCGATCCGATCGGGCGGGTGCTCGACGAGCGGCAGGTCGTGATGCGAGTCCTTGGAGGTGTCGCCGTGCCCGGGAAAATGCTTGCCGCAGGCGGCGATGCCCTCGGCCTGCAGGGTCCTGATGATGGCCGCCCCGAGCCGGGCGACGTCCTCGGCCCGTTCGGCGAGCGCCCGATCGCCGATCGCCGGATTGTCCGGATTGGTGAGAATGTCGAGGACCGGTGTGAAGTCCAGCGAGATGCCGACCGCCCGCAGCTCCTCCGCCAGCGCCCGCGCGAAGCGTTCCGCCAGCGCCTCGTCTCCGCTGCGGCCCAACGTCCGCATCGGCGGCCAGACGGTGAACGGGCTTTTCAGCCGCGCCACCCGCCCCCCCTCCTGGTCGGTGCTGACCCACAGCGGCAGCTCCCGCGCCAGGCCGCGGGCGTCGCGCGAGATCTCGGCCACCTGATCCGGCTCGGCGACATTGCGCGCGAACAGGATGATGCCGCCCAGGTCGAACTCGGCGGCGAGGCGCCGGAGTTCGTCCGGTAGCGAATGGCCGGCGAACCCCGCAATCACCAGCTGGCCGATCTCGCGGCGAAGCCCTTTCGACGACATTGCTGCCGATTATAAGCCGCGCTGCCTATAATTGCGGCGTGCGCCAACCCTCGTCATCTGCCCCGCCGCGGCCCGCAGATGGATAATCCCGCGATCGCGCGCGTGCTCTCCGAGATCGCGGACCTGCTCGAGATCAAGGCGGAGAATCCGTTCAAGATCCGCGCCTACCGCAATGCCGCCGACACAGTCGCGCATCTGACCGCGCCGGTCGCCGGACTCACCGCGGCGGAGCGGATGGCCATTCCTGGCATCGGCAAGGACCTGGCGGGACGGCTGGCGGAGCTCGTTGACACCGGCGCCTGCCTCTTTCATCAGGAGCTCCTGCAGCAGTTCCCGCCGACAATGCTCGAGCTGCTGCGTCTGCAGGGCGTCGGGCCGAAAACAGTGGCGCTGCTCTACGGCGCCCTGCAGGTGCGCAGCCTGGACGACCTCGAGCAGGCGGCGCGCGAGGGGCGGATCCGTACGCTCAAAGGCATGGGGGCGAAGAAGGAAGCCCAGATCCTGAAGGCGCTTGAAGACCGCCAGCGCGTCGCCGGCAGGCGGCTGGCCGCGGACGCCGCCGAGCTCGTCGCCGCGCTCCTTGCCGACCTGCGCGAAGCCGCTCCCTCGGCCGACATCGCCAGCGTCGGCAGCTTCCGGCGCGGCTGCGACACCTGCGGCGATCTGGACTTCCTCGCCGCCGGCGCGGCGCCCGATC
>JBDTOB010000026.1:0-15875 GCA_039933435.1 Acidobacteriota bacterium
ACCGGCACGCCGGCCCGCCAGCGCTTGACGATCTCGTTCGAATACCGCGCGTCGGTCATGAACCAGAAGCTCAGGTCGATGCCCTTGGTCTCGCGCTGAATCAGGGCGAGGACGTCGTCGCGGCAGCTCTCGTAGGCGATGTCGCAGACGTAGCTGCCGCTGGCGCGGCTGCCGGGGTCGGCGGGCTGGGCGAAGGCGGCGGCGGCTGACAGCGTGGCGAGAGCGAACGCCGCGACGGCGGCGAGAGGTGACGTGCTCATGTCCGGGGGGCCCCTGTGGATCGTCGTTCGTTACAGTCTCGGGTCGCAGGAGGTCGTGCTGCAGGCCCCCTTATGAGTAACGCTGAAAGTCTTCCCGCGTTACGCGAAGCACCTGTCGTTGCTGGCAAGGAGAAACTCATTCAGCTTCACGGAGCCTCCAGAACACCGCGCCTCCAGATCGGGCGCGTCGATGGTGGGATGATGAAGCATTCTACCGCGGTATTTCTGCTGAGCTCGGCGCCGGATTGCGGTGGCCGAGGCTGCCACACTGGAGAGGACCTGGAGCCGGTACCTAAGTCCCCGCCCGCCGGGAGGTGCGCCGAGTATTATCCTCCCATCCGGCCGGGTCCGTCAGCACTGCTGGAGACGCCATGGGATTTCACACCGATCTCAGGTTTGCCCTTCGCTCCCTCGCCAGGGTCAAGGGGCTGGCCGCGACCGTCATCGTCACGCTGGCGCTCGGCATCGGCGCCAACGCCGCCATCTTCAGCGTGGTCCGGGGAGTCCTCCTGCGTCCGCTGGTCAACCGCGATGAAAATCGGCTGATTTACATCCGCCAGAGCGCACCCGGGATCGGCGCCGAGAACACCAGCTTCTCGGTGCCCGAGATCCAGGACCTCCGCGGCCGCATCAGCACGCTGTCGTCCCTCGGCGACTTCTCCACCATTTCCTTCACGATGATCGGCCTCGGCGAGCCTCGCGTCGTCCGCGCCGGCGTCGTCTCCGGCACCTACTTCGAGGTCATGGGCCTGCGCCCCGTGCTCGGCCGGCTGCTCGGCCCCGGCGACGACGGCGCGGCGGCGGCGGGCGCGGCGGTGCTGACCTACCGCTTCTGGAGCACGGCGCTCGGCTCCGATCCCGGCGTTGTCGGCCGGACCGTCCGGTTCGGACAGCGGCCCGCCACCATCGTCGGCGTGCTCGAGCCGTCGGTGCCTTACCCGTCCGAAACTGAAGTGATCGCCAACGTCGTCACCAGCCCCCACCACCTCGATGCGACGATGGTGACCGGGCGGGTGCACCGGATGACCGAGTTGTTTGGACGCCTGGCGCCGGGCGCGGACCTCGAGACCGCGAAGGCGGAGCTTCGCGCGGTCCACGGCGCGATGCGCCTCGAACATCCGGAGGCTTACTCGCCCAAGGCGGACTTCCGGATCGATGCCGTGCGGCTGCGCGATCAGATCGTGTCGCCGGCGCGGACGGTGCTGCTGGTGCTGCTGGCGGCCTCCGGGCTGGTGTTCGTGATCGCCTGCTCGAACGTCGCCAACCTGATCCTGGCGCGATCGGTGAGGCGCGAAGGAGAGCTGGCGATCCGCGCGTCGCTCGGGGCGGGCACCGCGGCACTGCGGCGCACGCTGCTGGCCGAGAGCCTGGTGCTCTGCGGCGCCGGCGCGCTGCTCGGGGTGGCGCTGGCCCGCCCCATGGTCGCAATTCTGGCCCGCTATGCCGCGCGCTTCTCGGTGCGCGCGCTCGATCTGACCGTGGACGCGACGCTGCTGTGGGTCGGCGTCAGCCTGGCACTGGTCGCCGCGGTGCTGCTGGCGTTCGTGCCAAGGCTGCCATCCGCCGACGGCTCCACCGGATTCGGCATGGCCAGCGGCGGCGTCAGGATCACCGCCGGCACCAGCCGCCGCCTGCGGCTGTTCGCGGTGACCCAGATCGCGGCCTCCTTCGTGCTCCTGGCGGGCGCGGGGGCGCTGCTGACGGCGCTCGTCGCGCTGCAGAATGCGCCGACGGGGCTCGACACCCGGCGGGTCCTGACGCTGAACGTCCCGGCGATCTCGCAGGGACAGGCGCCGGCCCAGGTGCTCGGCTTCTACACCGAAGTGGTGCGGCGGATCAGCGAGCTGCCGGGCGTCGATCGCGTCGCCATCGGCACCCAGGTGCCGTGGCGCGACCGGGGCAGCTTTGGCCCCGGCTTTCAGTTCTCTGCCGAGCACTACGCGCGCGCCGATGCGGAGGAGGACCCCCGCGCGCAGTTCCGGACGGTGTCGCCGGGCTTCTTCGCCGCGCTCGGCGTGCCGATGCTCGCCGGCCGCGACTTCACCGATGGCGACCGGCTCGACACCGAGCGCGTGGTGATCGTCAGCCAGAGCCTGGCGGCGCGGATGTTCCCGAACCAGGATGCCGTCAACCGCCGGATCATGTGGACCGATCCGATCATGAAGTTCATCGACGTCAGCGCCGCGCCGCGCCGGATCGTCGGCGTGGTCGCCGACCTGGACGACGAGAACGTGGTGCCGGGCCCGGCGGTGAACGTCTACCATCCGCTCGCGCAGGAGCTCGGCGGCGGGCGGCTGTTCGTGCACACGCGATCCGATCCCTACGCGCTGGTGGCGCCGATGACCCGCATCATCCGGGCGCTGTCGGCGGAGCAGCCGATCGAGCAGGCAGCGACCCTCGAGGATGTCCGCGCCGAAGTGCTCGCCCCCAGCCGCCTGAACGCGCTGGTGTTCGGCGGGTTTGCCGGGGTGGCGCTGCTCATCGCGGTGGTCGGCGTGGCCGGGGTGCTGGCCTTCTCGGTGAGCGCCCGGACGCGGGAGTTCGGAATCCGGCTGGCGATTGGCTCGGCGCCTCTCGATCTCCTGAAGCGCGTGCTGCGGGAGGGCGCGATCATCGCCGGCGCCGGCGTCGCCGTCGGGGTGGCCGGCGGGATGGTGCTGGCGCAGGTGGCGCGGAGCTACATCCAGGACCTCCGCATCCCGGGTCTCCTGCCGATCCTTGGCGCCGCGACCCTCTTGTTCACGGCGGCGCTCCTCGCCTCGCTGCTGCCCGCGGCCCGGGCGTCGCGGGTGGACGTGATCAGGGCGCTACGGTCGGAATAACACCAGATACCGCTGAGCTGTGGGCGCGCCTTCGGTTTTCTCGCCGCGGCGGTGGCCGCCGAGCACCGGGGGCGCGGCTTCCGGCGGTATCATCGGACATCCCATGCCAAGCTGGATTCGGGTCAAGGAGGTGCTCGCCCTCGCCCTGGAGCAGCCTGCCGGCGGACGCCAGGCCCTGCTGGACGACGCCTGCGTCGGTGATCCGGAACTGCGCGCCGAGGTCGAGTCGCTCCTGGCCGCGGATACCGGCGCCGGCGGCTTCATCGACGCCCCCGCCCTGCCGTGGCTCGACCTGGCCGAGCCGGCGGACACCGGAACGGATCAGGATCCGCACCTCGGCAGAACGCTCGGTCCCTATGCCATCGAACGGTGTCTGGGGCGCGGCGGCATGGGCGCGGTCTACCTGGCCCGTCGCGCCGACAAGGAATTCGAGCAGTTCGTCGCGCTGAAGATGATCCGGCGCGGCATGGACTCCGAACTGGTGGTCCGGCGCTTCCGCCACGAGCGGCAGATCCTCGCCTCCCTGAATCACGCGCACATCGCCCGGCTGTTCGACGGCGGCACCACACCCGAAGGGCTCCCGTACTTCGTGATGGAGTACGTGGAAGGCACGCCCATCGACCGCTATGCCGACGAGCACCGCTTGACCACCGTCGAGCGCCTGCGGCTCTGCCTCGGCGTCTTCGATGCCGTGCAGCACGCGCACGATCACCAGGTCGTCCATCGCGATCTCAAGCCCGGTAATGTCCTGGTCAGCGCCGATGGCCAGCCCAAGCTGCTGGACTTCGGCATCGCCAAGATGCTCGATCCCGCCGGGGACGCTGATTCGACCCTCACCGCGCTGGCGCGGCCGATGACGCCCGAGTATGCGAGCCCCGAACAACTCCTCGGGCAGCCGGTCACGAAGGCGACCGACGTCTATGCACTCGGTCTCCTGCTCTACGAACTCCTGACCGGCCGCCATCCCTACCGGCTGCCGACGCGGACGCCCGCGGAAATGGCCAGCATCGTCTGCGAGCGGGATCCGGAGCGGCCGAGCACCATCGTCACACGGCCGCTGCCGGGCGGCGTCCGGCAGGACGGAACTCGTGAGACCGTGCTCCCCGCCAGCGTCAGCGACACCCGGGAGAAGTCTCCCGAGGCGCTGCGACGCCGCCTCGCCGGGCCGCTCGACGCCATCGTCCTCAAGGCGCTGCGCAGGACGCCGGCGCTGCGCTACGCCAGCGTCGCGGAGCTGGCCGACGACGTGCGGCGGTACCTGAACGATCAGCCTGTGCGGGCAGGGCGTGATGCGTGGCGGTACCGCGGCGCGCGGCTGGTGCGTCAGCATCGCACCGCCGCCGGGGTCGCGGCGCTGCTGCTGGCAACGATGGTGTTCACGGCGGTGGCGGCGCGGACGTGGAGAACACCGACATCATCGATGGACGCGGGGCGCCAGGCGGCGGCGCGAACGGCCGCGCGACCCTCGATCGCGGTCGCCGGGTTCGCCAACCTGTCCGGCCGTCCCGCCGACCAGTGGCTGTCCACGGCGCTGGCCGAGATGCTGACCACCGAGCTAGCCGGCGGCGGACAGCTCCGGGTGGTGCCGGCCGAGGTGGTGGCGCGCACGGTCCACGATCTCGGATTCGGCGCCGGCGGCTCGCCCCCGGCGGCGGCGATCGAGCGGCTGCGGACGGCGCTGGTGGCGGACTATCTGGTGCTCGGCTCGTTCGTGACCAGCGGGCCGGCGTCGACGCGGTCGCTGCGCGTTGACGTGCGCGTCGAGCGCCAGACCGGCGACGTCGTCGGCGTGGCCGGCATCGGCGACGAGCAGCATCTGTTCTCGGTGATGACCGACACCGGCCGGCAGCTGCGCAGCCGCCTGGGGCTGCAGGAGAGCACCCCGGCGGCGGCGATCGCGGCCCGGGCGGCGTTCCCGCAGGGGCTCGAGGCGACGCGCCTCTACGCAGAGGGGCTGGCAAAGCTGCGCCTGCTCGACGCCGTCAAGGCACAGGCGCTGTTCGAAGAGGCCGCCGCCCTCGAGCCGTCGAACCCGCTGATTCAGACCGCGCTGGCGTCCGCGTGGACGGCACTGGGGTACGACGGCCGCGCCAGCGCGGCGGCGCAAAAGGCATTCGACACCTCGGCGGCGCTGACCCGCGAGGATCGGCTGAAGGTCGAGGGGCGCCTCTACGAGGCGCAGCGCAACGCCGCGAAAGCGGTTGACGTCTATCGAACGCTCTGGGGCTTCTTCTCCGACAACATCGAGTACGGGCTGCTGCTGGCGGCGGCGCAGACCTCCGGGGGGCATGCCGCCGAGGCGCTTTCCACGGTCGCGGATCTGCGCGGCGCGCCGGCGCCCCAGAACGCCGATCCGAGAATCGACCTGGCCGAGGCGCAGGCGTCGTCGGCGCTCGGCGACTTTCCCCGCGAGCTGACCGCGCTCCAGCGCGCCCTGCAGCGCGCCGAGGAGGGGGGTGCGCGGCTGCTGGTGGCGCGGGCGCGCCTGCTCGAGGGCCGCAGCTACTACAACCAGGGCATTCCAGTGAAGGCCGAACAGGCGCTCGAGGCAGCGCGGGCGGTCTTCCTCGAAGCCGGCGACCGCGCCGGCGCGGCCTCGGCGCTGAGCAGCCTCGGGTCGGTGCTGGCCGACCAGCAGGACATCACCCGGGCGCAGCGGATGTACGAGCAGTCGATGGCCACCAGTGAGGAGATCGGCGATCGCCGGGCGATGTCGTCGGCGCTGAACAACCTTGGCATCCTCCTCAAGGATCAGGGGCGGCTGCCCGAGGCGCTCGCCGCGCACCAGCGTTCACTCGCACTGCGGCGCGAGATCGGCGATCGCAACTGGACCGCCGTCTCTCTCAGCAACATCGGCGTGGTGCTCTTCGAGCAGGACCACCTGCGCGAGGCGACGTCCTACTACACCCAGTCGCTGGCGATCTGCCGCGAGACCGGGGATAAGCGCGGTCTGGTCCGCGCGCTCCACAACCTCGCCGTCGTGCACCGCGAAGTCGGCCAGCTGGCGGAGGCGCGCGCCGCGCTCGAGGAGTCGCTGGCAGTGCGCGCCGAAATCGGCGACCGCCGCGGCCAGGTGATGGGCCGGGTCGAGCTCGGCATGCTGCTGCTCGAGCAGGGGGAGCTGGCCGCCGCCCGCCGGACCGAAGAGGAAGCGCTGGCACTGGCCGGCGAGGCGAAGCTGAAGCCGGGCGCCGCCCAGGCGCAATTTCAGCTCGGAGAGATCGCGATGGCGTCGGGGGACCTGCGCGAGGCGCGCCGTCAGCATCAGGCGGCCATCGCCACGCGTCGGGAGATGAAGGAGACGCGGACGACGATGGAGAGCCGGTTGGCCCTGGCGGCCATCGCGCTCGAAGAGGGGCGTCCGGCGGATACCGAGCGCGAGGCGCAGGGCGTGGTGGCCGCGGTGCACCAGACGACTGCGCCGATGCGGGCGTTCGGGCAGCTCCTGACCGCGCGCGCCCGGGTGGCGAGCCGGGATCTGCCGGGCGCGGTGCAGGCACTGACCGCGGCGCGGCAGCTTGCGGGCCAGACCGAGCGGATCGCGCTCAGTCGGGGGATTGCCATGGCCGGAGCCGAAATCGCCGCGGCCCAGGGACGCCGGCGCGAGGCGCGCGAGTCCCTGATGGCACTGCAGCCCACCTTGACCAGGGGCGGGATGGTCATGGGCGAGCTCGAGCGGCGGTTGTTGCTGCTGCGGATTGATGCCGCCGACGGACGGCCCGATGCCGGGACGGCGCGGGCGCTCGAACGCGACGCCCGGGCACGGGGCGCCGGGCTGATCGTGCGTCGGGTCCGATCGCTCTGAGACGCGCGATGGCCGACACTCCCGACCCGCGGTTGACCCAGCTGCTGCAGGCCTGGCAGCAGGGCAACGCTCCGGCCGGCGAGCAGCTGGTACCCCTCGTCTACGCGGAACTGCGGCGGATCGCGAGGATCAAGCTCGGCGCGGAGCGGGGCGGGCACACGCTGCAGCCGACGGCGCTCGTCCACGAGGCCTGGCTGCGGCTGATGCAGCAGCACGGCGCCGACTGGCAGAACCGCGGCCAGTTCTTCGCCATCGCCACCCAGGCCATGCGCCGCATCCTGGTCGATCACGCCCGTCGTCGTCAGGCCGCGAAGCGGGGATCCGGTGAGCCGATGGCGAGCATCGACGAGCTGGCCGCCGTGCTGGTCAGCCCTGTACCGGACGACCAGCTCGTGGCGCTGGATGCCGCGCTCGAACGCCTCGCGGCGTTCGACCCCCGCCTGGCCAGGGTCGTCGAGCTGCGGTTCTTCGGCGGCCTCTCGGTCGAGGAAACCGCCGAGGTTCTCGACCTGTCTCCCACCACCGTCAAGCGGGAGTGGGCGACCGCCCGGCTCTGGCTGTTCCGGGCGATCAACGAACAAACCGCATAGACACGGCGCCAACGCCAGCGCATGGTCCCCCGGGGCCGCGTTTCGCGCGTAGAGTGGTAGAGGGCAGGACGCCTTCGGAGGTCAGCCGTGATGAAGTGCATTCGGGTTGCGATTGGCGTGGCCACGATCTCCGCGGTGCTGGCCGCCGCCGGCAGCGCCCAGGACGCGGCAAAGCCCCGGGCGGCAGGCCCGCGGAAAACGCCGCGCAAGGCCCCGGCGGCCGCCCCTGCCGCCGCGCCAGTGCCCCGGCCTCCCGACCCGCCCCCAGCGGTCGGTGTCCGGCTGAAGACCGCGCAGACGCAGCAGGCGCAGGTCTCTTCCAACGCCACCTACATCCAGGGGACGCGCCAGCGCGTCGAGTTCCCGGGGGTGGTCGTCATCGATCAGTGCGATCTCGGGCAATCGGTTCTGCTGAACATGACGGCACGAAAGTACCGTCTGCAGCCCTATCCCGAGGCGGCCAGCAAGGCGCCGGATCCCGCCGATGCGCCGGCCAGCGAGATGCCGGCGATGGGAATCATGGGAATGGCGGGAATGACGGCACCTTCACCCGCAGACAAGCCGCGCGGCGGCGTCGTAACGCTGACGACGACGCTGGCGGACACCCTCGAGCGCCAGACGATTCTCGGGTTCGAGGCGCGCCGCATCAAGTCCACCATTACCAAGCAGGCGAGCGGCACGGTTTGCGACAAAACGTCACTCAGGGTGGACGTCGACGCCTGGTATATCGATCTGCCCACACAGGCGGGGTGCATGCGTCCCCAGGCGCCGCCCCCGGCGGCGGCGGATCCGGCCGCCTGCAGCGACAAGATCGAGACGCGGGTCGCCGGCGACGTGAAGCTGGGTTTTCCGGTGAAGAGCGTGACCACCTCGACGACGGGTGAAGGCGACAAGACCGAGGTGTCGGTCTCGTCCCAGGAAGTGACGGAGATCGAAGTGGCCCACATCGATCCGGGCGTCTTCGAGATTCCAGCGGGCTTTACCGAGGCGGTGAGCGGCGCCGAGATCCTTCCGGCGCTGGCGAGCGGCGGGTCGCTGGCCGACGCCTTCTTCGGCTCCACGGCGGACGGCAGCAGCCTGGCGGCGCCGAAGAAACCCGGGGTGACCCGCATCGGCGTCCTCGAGCCGATCAATAAGACGCCGCGAAGTCTCTCAGGCCCGGCGCTCAGGCAGGAGCTGGTCACCTACTTCAACCGTGCCCACTACGAGGCGATTCCGCTGAGAGGAACGTCGCCCGCCGAGATCGACGCCGAAGCCGCGAGCCTGGCCTGCGACTACGTGCTGCTCAGTGAGGTGACGGAGGCGAAGACCTCGAAGCCGGGCAAGCTCGGCGGAGTGATGCGGGTGACCGGTAGTGCGCCCAAAGACGCCAACGAGGTGAAGCTCGAGTACAAGCTGTTCGCCGCCGGCGCCAGTGCGGCTCCCCGTCTGGCCGGCAATGTCAAAGCGTCGAGCGGCGGTTTCGGCGTGGGGTCGGCGCTGCGGCTCGCCGCCTTCGCTGGGCGGATGTATCTGACCATGGGAATGATGGGCGGCATGGGCGGCATGGGCATGATGAACTCGATGGCCGGCCTGTCGGGCGCCGGGGGGGCCGGCGTCACCGGCGGCTATTTCGACCCGCGCGCCTCGGCGATCCACTCCATGATGTCGGGCCTTGGCGGCGGCGGCGACGCGACCGGCATGAGCGACCCCTCGGAGTCTGGGATGCGGGAAGCGATGTCGGATGCGCTCGAGAACGAAGCCAAGGCGGCGATCGAGCAATTGGGCAAAAAGAAGTAACCAACCCCAGGGTGACAAGGGCCATGACGACAGACAGTCTTCCAGGCAGTATCGAAGCGTGCCACGAGCTCATCAGCGAGCTCGAAGAGGAGAATCTGCAGCTCCGGCAGGCGGCGGCGCTGTTCGGCCAGCTCGCCGAACGCCTCAACCTCGAGCTCCGGCAAGAGCGCAGCCTCTACGCGGACGACAGCGGGGCCTCGTCAACTCGAACGGGGTAGCGGCGTGGGCGGCCCCGGGGCACGATACCCTACAGTCCACCGATGCCGACCCCCGACCTCCCGCGGATCCGTCGGCTGACGCCGGACGATCTGGGAGACGCGCTGGCGCTCAGCACTTCGGCGGGCTGGAACCAGCAGCTCGCGGACTGGACGCTGCTGCGCGCGCTCGCTGGCCGCGACGCGCGTGCCGCGGAGCACGACGGCCGGGTCGTCGGCACCGCGCTGGCCATCGACTACGGCCGCTTTGCCTGGATCGCGATGATGCTCGTCGAACCGGGCTGGCGCGGCCGCGGTCTTGGCGCGCGGCTGCTCGAGGCGGCGCTGGCGAGGGTTGCCGCCGGCCGGCCGGTGCGCCTCGATGCGACGGAGGCGGGGCGGCCGCTCTATCGCCGGCACGGTTTCGAAGACGAGTGCCGGCTGACCCGGCTGGTGGCGCCACCGGCGCGGTCTCGACGTGAATCGACGCGGGCGGTCGCCGTCAGGCCGGTGACAGTTGCGGATCTGCCCGCGATCGCGCACCGCGATGCGGAGGTGTTCGGCGGCGCCCGCCGCGCGGCGCTCGAATGGGCGCTGGAACAGGCACCGCAGTACGCGTGGATGGTCGACGCGCCCGGTCGCGCACCGCAGTACTGTTTCGGTCGACCCGGCCGGCGCTGCGATCAGATTGGCCCGGTGGTCGCGGACGACGATGCCTCGGCGGCGGCGCTGACCGGGGCCGGTCTGGCGAGCGCCGAGGGGCGCGCCGCGGTGGTGGATGCCTTCGACGCCCGCACGCACTTCGGCGCCTGGCTCCACGCCGCCGGCTTCTCGGCGGAACGCCCCCTCTTCCGCATGTGCCGGCGGGCGCCCGGATCCTCGCGTGCCGAGGACCCGCCCGGGTCCCTTCACCAATACGCCATCTTCGGACCGGACTTCGCGTGACTCCGGCACCATTCGCAGGCTGACAGAGGCAGTCGAAGCAACCGGCACGAATGATGCTGCCGCGCAGGGCGCCGAACGCGTGAACGGCCGTTTCGGCGGCCATGTGTAGTGAAAGGAGGCTCCTCGTGGGAATTTTTGACGGATTCGGGAAGAAGCCAGAGGAGAAGGCGAAGCCGGATTTCTCCAATGTCGAGTCGGGCAGCTCGACGACCGCACAGCCCGCGCCCGCGCCGGCAGGCGATAGCGGACGGACCGCCGGCACGAGCGGCTCGGATCAGACCTATGTCGTGGTCGCGGGAGACAGCCTCTCGAAGATAGCGAAACGATTCTACGGCGACGCCGCCAAGTGGCCACAGATCCATGAAGCGAATCGCGATCAGATCAAGAACCCCGATCTGATCCACCCCGGACAGAAACTCACAATTCCTGGAGCCTAGCCATGATTACGCGCTACACCACCGACATTCGCGTCGTGCTCTGTCTCGCCCTGCTGGCAGGCGCGGCGGCGTGCCGGGGTGGCACCGAGACGCCCGCGGCATCGGAAATGCGAATCACGGACGTGACGCTCGGCCGCGCCATCGGCACGGACAAGGCCGTGAGTGATCGGACGGACTCTTTCAAGCCTGCCGACACGATTTACGCCTCGGTGGCCACGGAGGGCAGTTCGCCCAGCGCCGCGCTGCGCGCGAAGTGGACCTACGGCGAGGGCCAGCTGGTCGACGAGTCGACCCGCACGATTGCATCAGGCAGCCGCGAGCGGACCGAGTTCCACATCGCGAAGCCGGATGGATGGCCGGTGGGGAAATACAAGCTCGAGGTCTTCTTCAACGACAAGCTGGCGGAAACCAAAACCTTCGACGTCAGCCACTAATCGGCCCTTGCGCGACAGCGCGGCGAAGATGTCAGGCGTCTCCGCCGCGCTGTTTCACCAGAATGCCCTCGATCTGCGTCAGCAGCTTGGTCAGATCGACCGGCTTGGTGTGATAATCGACACATCCAGCTTCGAGCGCCCGCCCGCGGTCGCCGGCCAGCGCATGAGCGGTCAGCGCGATGACCGGGATCCCCGCGGTCGAAGCGTCTCCCTTGATAAGCCGCGTCGCCTCCCAGCCATCCAGTTCCGGCATGTTCATGTCCATCAGAACGATGTCGGGCTGTTCCAGCCGCGCCATCTGCGCGCCCGCCCGTCCGTCCGGAGCGATGACCACCCGAAAGCCGCGGCGCTCCAGTCGTCGCGACAGGGCGTCGCGGTTGTCTTCGTTGTCTTCGACAATCAGAATTTTCGGCATCGTTAATCTTTCGAAGCGGCCGGATCGACCGGCAGGCCGCCCTCCGGTTTGAGCAGATGGCGACGGACGATGTCGCGGATTTCCTGCAGCACCTGGGTGTGGCTGTGGACGCCTTTTCGGACGATGGCTTCCACGCGTCCGGACAGGCGCGCGCGGTCGTCCCGGGTGAGGTCCTTCGAGGTCATCACCATGACCGGAATGGTGCGCCACGCCGGCTGCTGCCGCATGGTGCTGAGGAACTCGAAGCCGTCCATTTCCGGCATGATCAGGTCCAGCAGCACGAGGGCAATGCGCGAGTCGGCCAGGCGCTCGAGCGCTGCCCGACCGTGTGCCGCCTCTTCGACAACCCAGCCATCCCTTACCAGCAACTTGCGGACCACCGCCCGGGTCGCTTCGTCGTCGTCGACGATGAGTGCGGCGCCGCCGGTGCGCAGCAACTCGTATTTCGCCAGCAACGGAACGACGCGCTCCGGGTCGAGCGGTTTGACCAGATACTCGTCGGCGCCGAGCAGGTAGCCGAGGTCCTGGCTGGGGGAGATCGAGAGCAGGACCACCGGGACGTGGCACAGCACCGGATCGGCCTTGAGCGCCGCCAACAACCCCCATCCGTCCATGCCCGGCATGATGACGTCGAGGAAAATGATACCCGGACGGAAACTGTGCGCGAGGCGGAGGCCTTCCTCGCCGTCGCGGGCCTGGACCGCGGCAATCCCCTGTTCCGCCAGCGCCCGTATCACTGCCTGACGCGCCGCCGGGTCGTCGTCGATGACCAGCGCGCAGCCATCCACAAGCACCGGGCCGGAGGGATCGGACGCTGCAGAGGCCGCGGGGGCGACTCGCGCCGGCAGGCGCACGGTGAACGTCGTGCCGCGGCCGGCGGCACTCTCCACACCGATTGTTCCGCCCATCAGTTCCGCAAACTCCCGGCAGATGGTCAGGCCGAGGCCCGTGCCGCCGTACTTGCGGGTCACCGATTCGTCGGCCTGGCTGAAGGGCTGGAACAGCCGCGCCAGCTGGGTCGGCGACATGCCGATGCCGGTGTCCCGGACGCGGAACGCGAACTGGCTGGCGTCGCCGGCGGGCTCGCGCGTTACCGCCAGGGTGACGGTACCGTGCTCGGTGAACTTGGCGGCATTCGAGACCAGATTGACGAGAATCTGCCGGACCTTGGTGACGTCGGCATACATCTGGTCGACGTCAGCGGCGACCTGGAGATCGAGGGCATTGTCGTTCTGACTGAGCAGCGGCTGCATCGTGATCAAGACGTCGTCCAGTTCCGCGCGCAGGTCGAAGGCCTCCAGGTTCAGCTCCATGTGCCCCGCCTCGACTTTGGCGAGGTCGAGAACGCCGTTGATCAGCGACAGCAGGTGGCGGCCGGCGCGCCGGATCTTTTCCAGGTCGGGCACGAACTCGGCGACCCCGTGATCCTCCGCTTCCTCCTGCAGCAGTTCGCTGTAGAGGATGACCGCGTTCAGCGGCGTCCGCAGCTCGTGACTCATGTTGGCGAGGAACCGACTCTTGGCGACGTTGGCCGATTCCGCGCCTTCCTTGGCAATCTTCAGCGCGTCGAGCGTGTGCTTTCGTTCGATGCCCACGGCAATGGCATTGGCGACGGCCGCCATCGCCTTCAGCGTGGCATCGGGGAGCGGCTGACGCGCGAACAGCGCCATCACGCCGACAAGGCGGTCCTCGACGATGAGCGGCAGGCCGGCGAACGAGACGATGCCCTGCTCCGCCGCCCACGCGGCATCGATGCCGGGAATGTCCTCGAGCACCCGGTTGGTCAGATGCGGGCGGCGCGACGCCGCAATCCGGCCGATCTTCAACTGCCCCACGGGCACCCGGCCGTGCGGCCCGTCGAGGTGAGTATAGAGCCCGGCGCTGGCTTTCAGTTCCAGCTCGGTCCCTTCCGGATTCAGCATCCAGATCCGCGCAAAAGCGGCGTCGAGCCAGCGGACCAGCGACTCGACACAGGCCCGGAGCATGTCCTCGAGCGCCGAGGTCCGGGTCATCGTCAGTCCGACCTCCGCGGCAAGCGACGAGAGCCGGACCTGTTCGGTAAGCGCACCTTCGGTGTGCTTGCGTTCGGTGATGTCCCGCAGGTACCCGGTGAACATCGGTGGGCCGTCGAGCGGTATGCGGGTGACCGCCAGTTCCAGCGGAAACTCGGTGCCGTCGCGGCGCAGCCCGGTGATTTCGATGCGGCGATCGATGATCGGGCCCTCACCGGTTTCCAGGTATCTGGCCAGACCGGCGAGGTGCGCGGCACGCAGGTGAACCGGGATGATCAGCTCGGCCATCGGCTTGCCAATGGCTTCGGCGCGCGCGTAGCCGAAGGTCCGTTCGGCGGCCGCATTCCACTCCCTGACGGTGCCGTCTTCGGCCATGGAGATGACGCCGTCGATTGCCGCCGCGAGAATCGACGAATTGAGCGCCTCGCTGCGCCGTACTCCGTCCTCGGCCCGCTTCCGTTCGATGTACTGCCCGACCTGGTTGCCGATGGTGACCAGTTCCTGCAGCAGCAGCGGATCCGGCTGCTCGACCCGATCGGTGATGAACTCGGCGACGCCGAGCACGCCGCCGCTGCCGCGGACCGGAAACAGAATGGCGCCGCGCAGCCCCGAATCGCCGGCGGCCTTGGCCCGCGCCAGTTCGCGGCGCTGGCTGATGTCGACTTCCCATAACGGCCTGCCCCGCTGCCACGCCTTCCCCGGCAGCCCGGCGCCGGGGGCGAAGGTCAGCGCACACGTCGCCTGCTCGAATCGCTGGGAACGCTCGTCGGAGCGCCACGTCCCCCGGCAGCGCAGCAGTCCGGCATCGTCGTCCACGAGCCACAGCGTGCCGAGCTTCCAGTCGAGCGCCTGGCCGACGGCGCTCAGCATCCGGCTCCACGCCTCTTCCTCCGCGCGCGCCTCCGCCAGCACGACGCTCACGGCGTGCTGGATTTGGCTGCGGCGCTCGGCACGGCGGCGCTCCGTAATGTCGACGAATGTGACGACTGCGCCACTGACCTTGCCGTGCAGCCGCACCGGCGACGCCGAGAAGTCGATATCGATCCGGGTACCGTCTCGCCGCCAGTAGAGATCCGAGGTGTGCCGGATCTCGCGCCCGGAGGTTCGGACCTCGAGGATCGAACACTCCGACGCTGCATACGGCGAGCCGTTGGCGTGGGTATGGTGCACGGTCTCGTGCATCGGCAAGCCCGTCAGCTCGCCGGGGCTCCAGCCGAGCATCTCCCCTGCGGCACGGTTGACGAAGGTGCACACTCCCTCGAGGTCGATACCGACGATGCCTTCGGTCGTCGACTCGAGCAGTGCAATCCTTTCGTTGCGTTCACGCTCAGCGGCTCCGGCCCGCGCCAGCGCCTGGCGCGCCGCCAGCTTGAGCTCGATCTCGGTCATCACCGAGCCCGCCAGCTCGGTCAGGATAGCGACTTCGTCGGCGGTCCACTGGTGCGGCTTGGAGTCGATGGCGCAGAAGGACCCCAGCGTCTGACCGCCGGTGGACCTCAATGGGACACCCGCGTAAGCAATCACGCCCAGCTCGCCGATGGCCAGGTTGGATGACAGCAGCGGATGGGTGCGTGCGTCCGCGACAATCAGCGGCTCGCCGCTCGAGACGACGTGCTTGCAGAACGAGTGCGAAAGCGGTGTCTCCCGTGCCGAGGCCCAGGGTTCGGCGAGTCCCGTCTGGCTCTTGAAGAACTGGCGGCGGTCGTCCACCAGCGAGACGAGCGACACCGGCACACCGAGAATCCGAGTGGCCAACCGGGTGAGGCGGTCGAACGCCTCCTCGGTTTGCGAATCGAGCAAGCCGGTATCTGCCAGCGCCGCCAGTCGAGCCGCGTCGTCGATCGCGCGCTGCGAGTCAGACACGGGACCCTTCCGGCGCGTTCACCTGCGCGGTGTCGTGATCGGTCGAGGCGTGCAGCTGCGCCAGCGTCTGCGCCAGTGTCGTTGTCAGATAGCTCGCGCCTGCCTTGCGAATGCGGACCAGGCGTTCGTCGTAATCCGCACGGCCACCCCAGCGGGAGACGACAATCAAAAGCTGCGGATACTGATCTCGAAGAATACGGCACAGATACATCGTCTGCGGCTGGCCGCCGGGTGGCATGTTCGAGATGACCACTGCGGAGGCGCCACTCGACGCCACGTGGCGGATGACATCGGACGGCAGCAGTCGCGTCGTCAGCAC
>JBDTOB010000027.1:0-15405 GCA_039933435.1 Acidobacteriota bacterium
TGGCGGGGTAAATCGGATTCCAGGGCAGGAAATACAGGGCCACAAACAGGACATAGGGCGCCCAGAGGGCCGTCAGGTGGAACCGATGCCACGGTTCCCGCTTGTGCGTGGCGTCGGCGGGAGCGAACGGCCGGCGCGTGAGTGCGTTGTACACGACCGCTCCGATTCCGCCGATCGCAAAGCAGAAAATGAGGCTCTCGATATCGAATCCCGTCCGTCGGGCGAGCTCGAACAGGCTTGGTGGATTCCAGTACTCGGGCACCCAGATCGGTTCGGTCAGGCCGAACGCGGCCGTGGCGAGGCTGACGCGCCACATCACCGTCCGGAGCTGGGGGTTGGCCAGATACAGCGCGAGCCAGGGGACGAGAAACGCGATCGACCACCAGAGCCACACGTAGTGGTATGTCATGTCGCTGGCCCCCGCCGTCACTCCAAGCGATGCGCACTGACGATGCCGCAACAGCCTCCCGCGTCGTCGACGACCGGCAGACTCGTGGCACGGTGTTCGTGCAATGTCCGGCGTGCCTGTGCAACCGGGTCCTTCCCCCCGCAGCACGCGGATGCCGGCCGCATGATGTCGGTGACCGGTACATCCGACGCCTGCCGGTCGTCAGCCGCCACGCCGCAACAGACGTCGCGCTCGGTGACCACGCCCACCACCTTACGGGTGTTCGCATCCTCGACGACTGGCGCGCAGCCGCAACCCGATGTGCGCATGGCGCGTGCGGCGTCCGCGGCCGTGTCCTTCGGCGTACAGCACGACGAGGGCTCGATCGGTTCCATCACGTCGCTACAGCAACTCATGTGTGCTCCCCTCTTGGATATCGTTTCTATCGCGTTGCTTCACCGTGCCCACGTCTCATGGGACCATTTATAGATCGGCGCGAACACGCGTCCTGCGTACGCCCCGTTCGTCCGTCAGTCGGAACGTGCTCCTGCCACGGACGATCTCGTGCCCCGGCGCCGGCAGTCGCGAGGAAGGCGTGAATCGAAGGCGGCAGGTGGTGTCCGGGCCTCGTTCACGGGCCGCTACTTGGGAGGGAGCACTTTCCCGAATCTACTAGGTCGGCCGGCGCTGCACTGTTCAAAAGAGCACGCTCCCGCTCGGAACTCACTTTGTTCGTCAAGTATTAACAAGAATTAATCGTCGCCCCCTGCGGCGAGACGAATCGGGTTCCACCAACGCGTGCAGTGCAGTAAAGGCGGAGATGCTCGATGATGTGGCCGCGTTCATCGGCCGCGGTCATGGGCTCGGTTGGGCCTCTCACTGTCCTTGTCGGGCCGTGCGCTGGAGATAGGCCACGATGGAAGCGCCTTGCGCATCGGTGATATCCACGACCTGCAGTGTGCGCATGTGTTGCCGCATGCGAGCAACAACATCCGGCCACTCCGAAGCCGAGCGCTGTGTCGGGGCCGGCAGCGCGTGGCATCGTGCGCACGTCGAGGCGAACAACTGGGCCTCGGATGTGCCGGCCTCCGGGAGATCACCCGCGGCGACCGCTGCAAGCCCATGAGCTTGGAGATAACTGAGCATCATGTCGGCCTCTTCCTGTGCCGGCGCCCGCGCGCTATGCATCCCCATCGGCATGGCGCGCGTCATCATCCCCGACCCCGACCCCATCATCGACGAATGCGCCATGCGCTGAATCATCCGCCGGAAGAGAGGCGTCCAGTCGGCCGCGCTGTGGCTCTTTGGCGAGGGAATCCCATGGCACTGCGAACAGTACCGGCTTACCAAGTGCGCGCCCCTCGAGTCCGGATCGGGAAGGTCGGCCGCCTGAATTGCCGGTGGCATCTGCAGCCCCATAGCGCTCCAGTCCACGGATGATCCGGGCATTCCAGGCCGACCGCACGCACTCACGCCCCACGCAAGAAGGGCCAATGCCGTGAGGCCGGCGGGGAGTGGGTTGGCAATTGCGACTGCCCTATCGTCTGAGATCGGCGAGGCGCTGCGCATATTCCTCCTTCGTCACCTCTCCGCTGGCGTAGCGGCGCTTCAAGACCGCCTCAGCCGATTCCGGCGACCGGGGAGCCCGTATGCCTCCGGACGTCAGGGCCCAGATCATTAAGCCGACGATCGCGAGCAACACTAATCCGCCACCACCAAGCATCATGGAGCACCTTCTTGTACTTCTTCCTCAGAAGCCGAATGCCACCTGAGCCCGAACGGCATTCACCGTGGCACGATGACTGAACTGCCGGTGTTCATAAGCAATCTTCGCGACCATCGACGGGGCGAGCCAACAATCCAGCCCCGCCGTCCAGCGGTTCTCCGCATTCTCGGCAAATCCAGCGAACCCGTCCACACGGAGTTGGCTGTACCCGACCACCGGCTCCAGTTTCTGGACGATTGGATTGTTCGACACTCGAGCAAGGCGATACGCGGCTTGGACGTAGCCGTTCTTCCAGGTGGTGGCCTCAATTGCCATGGGCGTGTCGTCGGCAGGGTCGAGCGCGCTCATGATCGCGCCGAGGTGCGAACGCAGATACTCGCCGCGGACGTCCCAGTTGCCCAGCGTGATGCCGACATCCGCATCGACGAGCTGGTAGCCGGCCTGCGAGACTGACCCGGACATCGCGCCGCTGCCGTCGACGCGCGCATGCATTTCGGACAGGCCGAACTCCAGATGCGGCAAGAGGAAGATGCTGACGCGGCCGCCGACAGCCTTATTGCCATTGTTGTCGTTCGCAAAGGCCGCAAGGACCGGGCCAGCGTCGCCCATGCGCGGTCCGTTGCCGACGTAGACAGCATAGGTTCCGGTCATGGAGCCGATCGGAAAGCCGCCACGCGCCATGATCCCGACCTCACTGAGCGGTTCGTCGCCTCCGTCTTCGACGAAGCCAGCCGGGCGATTCGGCAGCTTGTTGATCCAGGGTGGATGAAGGGCCTGCTGAAACTGGCCAATGGGACTCAGAAATCTGCCCGCGACAATTGTTAGGTTGTCGTTCACCAGGAAGTCGAGCTGAGAGTACTCGAGCGACGTGTCGGTGCCGCCGTCTGGCGTTGACGACACCTCCATATGCCCCTCGAAGAGAAACCAATTGCTGTAGCTTGCCAGAAAGATTGGGAGGAACTTGCCGCCCACGAAGGAGTTGTGGGATCTCGTGGCATCGGTAGCCATGAAGTCCGCGACGACCACGCCGCTCAAATGAAAGTTGATCAGTCGATCGCCACTAGACGGTGTCGGATTGACGGTCGCTACCGGACCGTTGACCCCTTGCGCGTCAGCAGCCTTCGCCTGGGCGGCTCTCAGCTCCACTTCCGCACGCTGTAACTCCTGGTCCGTCGCCGCCCCTTCCACGACCTGCCTTTCCAGGGCCTTCACACGCTTTTGCAGGTCCGAAACGGAAGGCGAGTCGGCCCAGGCGGCCGATGAGGCCAGGAGCAATATGGCCAACACTGAGAGGGTACATATCCGAACGATGTCGCGGCCGCCGGTCTTTTGGGCCCTCTGTCGCAACCAGCGCAAGGGCACGGACAGGGTCTGCCCGTCTGACGTCCTAGTGTCCATCACATCCCCATTCCTTCGGGCTGTCGACACCTCAGTGCCTGGCAGTCAACGTGTTCAGGTACGCGACAATCGCATCGATCTGCTCCGAGGTGAGCGCGAAATTCGGCATCGTCGTCCTCGGATTGTTGAACAGCGGATTGGCCAGCTTGTGGCGAACCAAGGCGACCCCACGCTGCTTGACCACACCATTCAGGGTCGGACCGAGTTGTCCACCTTGCGAACCAATGACGTGACACCCAAGGCACGCTTTCTGGCTGACGAATGCCTGCCCCTGCGCGATGACCTGAGGATCCGCGGAGACGGCATTCGAAAACTGAAGCGTGGCGTCGGCCGCATCGGACGGGGCTGCGGCCACGCTAGGTCTGCCGTTGGTCGCTTGAAGGAACGCCAACACTTCACGCGCCTGTCCGCCCGTTAGATTGCCACGCACTCGCATGTGGCCGATGATCGTGGCCCAACCCCGGTCGTCATACTCGAGCGGCGAGCGCGGATTGTGGCACCGGCCGCACGTGTCGGCGTAGACCTTGGCACCGGCAGCAACCGTATCTTCTGCCGGCTGGCGTTGAGGTTCCGCACTCGGTGCCTCCCCCTGCGCCCGGACGCCGAAGAACACCGTTGCGGCCAGCAGAGCCGACGCGCCGGCCAGAGAATGGCGAGTCGAACGTGCGTGCATGATTCCTCCTAGAAGCCCAACGCCACACAAACGGGAAAGGACCCGTGCTCGACTCCGACGCCCCGTCTCCCAGGTGGCCCGGTCCACGACCCCACCTTCCCGATGAACATCACAGTTGCGTCAACTCCTGCCCTAACACCGTGGTGTTTGTTTTCATCACCGATAGTCCTCAATCCGAGCGATCCCAGGGTGAGCCAGCGGCGCTGCTCTCGCCTCCGCAACATGGTCATCTGGCCATTTGCAAACGGCCGATGCAGCATCGAACCGCTATGAGTGCCAGTCGTCATCGGTCCAGCGACCAAGATCGAAGGCGGCAGGCGGTGTCCGGGCCCTTTGAACCGGGATGGGCGCAGGTTCTGGTGTGCTCATCGCGGTGACGCCTTCCTTCATCGGGCACCTCTGGCCGCGAACACGTTGTACAGCGGCACCCAGATCAACGTGACATACCAGCCGTAGCCGTAACTTTCGACCAGCCCGAGCAGAAAGCTCGACCAACTGATCCAGGTAAACCCCGGAAGCAAGGCCTGCCAGCTGCGATACATCGCCATCTGTGGAAAGACGAGGTCGAATCCCACACACAAAGTGAAGGTGATGGCCAGAAACAGACTCGCCGCGTGGCCAAACGCAGCCAACGAGACACTGGACTTCATCGGGCACCTCTTTGCTGGGATGCGTACTGGTCCGGATTGGCGTCGAACTTATCAAGACAGGCCCGGGAGCAGAGGCGATACTCGCGACCGCCATGCATCTTGGTATAGCCCTGACCTGGCGCCACCTCCATGCCACACACGGGATCTGTGGCCGTCGTCCCTTGCTCAGACCCGTTGCGGCCACCGTGGCCCTGTCCACCGTGACCACTGCCGTGACCGTGCACCATGTGGGCGCCACATCCGAAACGCATCATGAAGTAGAAGAACGCGGCAAACAGCAAAAGCGAGAGCACACCTTCCATATGGCCTTTCCACATCGGCAGCCCACGGGCGACCGTGTTACATGTGTCATCGCCTTTCGAAGGCTTGACCGCCTACTTGCGAAGGTCGGCCAGCCGGCGCTCGTATTCCTCCCGGTCGACGTCGCCGTGCGCGTAGCGGCGCTTGAGGATCGCCTCCGGCGAGTCCTCGCCTCGTGGCGCCGCCGGTGGTGCGAGCCACGGCGACGAACAGTGGGCCATGAAGCAACCGCGCCCAACCCGTCAATGCCGTGAGGCCGTCGTGCCGGAGTGGGCTGTCGAGGTCACCGGCCGGCGTTCGCCGATCCCATGGTCTCCTCAAAGCACGCCGCGTGCCGTGCCCAAATGCCTCGTTCCTTGGCCAACGGGTCTGCCAGCGAGGCGCTCGATGTCGAATTTTCTGCGGCTGATGAGAAATATTCCCCGGAGACCCGGCAGATCATTAATTCGCGTTAATCATGTCGGAGCGCCGCGCGTCCCTCTCACCTCTCTCTCCCGCCCACCAAGAATCAGCCTTACGTCGCTGGCGCTCGAGTCTTCGGGTATCGTGAACGTGTTGCCGCTCGTGCGACCGCACTCGGAACCGAGGGCCCGTCCGTGCGCATCCTGATCATCGAGGACGAACCGAACATCGCCCAGTTCATCCGGAGCGGGCTGAGCGAGGACCAGCTAGCCGGCGACGTCGTCGCAGACGACGCCAGCGCGTTGCAGCGGACCCGCGCAACCAATTTCGACTTGCTGACCCTTGATCAAACTGACCAGATACAAAGCCGCTGCGATCGACACGGCCGCGCGGAAGGCGTTATCGAGCGCCGGCAAAGCCACACCGACGTAGATGATTGCGGCGACCACGTGTGTACGAGCAGTCCGAGCAGAATATCGGTAGGAACGAAGCCGGGAGGCGCCACGCCGCGCACCCCGAGGATCCAAGCACCGGCCACCCCGACGACCTTCCAGCCGTCCCGGCCGCACAGGGCATCCCACGCAGCCACGGAAGCGAGAAATGTGGCTTCGGCCGTCCAAGCGGCGCGAACCCCCGCGCCACGTCGCCGGGATGTGAGCCAAGGGACTATCGGTCTTCAATTAATTTGCATTCATGCACGCGCGACCTCGCCGTCGCGCCGTAAAGCGATGCTACGCTCAGGGGACAGTGCCGTAGCGCGGCACCTCGAGTCAGAGGGGACACAGCATTGAAGTTAGCACTGAGCCTGGCAATAATCGCGCTCTTGGCGTTTGCAGGGACCGCCTCCGCCCATGAGCACAAAGTGATGGGCACGGTCACCATGACCGGCACCGACCACGTCATGATGAAGACGACGGACGGTCATGCGGTGACGGTCACGATCACCAAGGACACAAAAATCACGAAGGGCAAAAACACCGCCAAGGCGGACGTCATCAAGGAAGGCACGAGGCTCGTCGTCACGACGGCTTCCGAAGAGACGCCGTACACGGCGATAGCGATCGAGGTGGGAGCCGCCGCCAAAGCGGCCCAGGACAAGAAATAGCACGGCATTAGCCGTGCGTTGTGATGGCGGCGGGCAGAGTGACGCGGACGGTCGTGCCCGCCCCACTCTGGCTCTCGATGTCGATCGTGCCGCGGTGGGCCTCGACGATGCGCTTCACGAGGGCCAGTCCGAGGCCGCTCCCGCCGCTTCGAAGGCGGGGACCCGCGGTGTACCGCCGCTCGAAGACGCGTGGCAGCTCCGCCGCGGCAATGCCGCTGCCCTCGTCCCGGACGGTAAGCACCGCCCGGTCGCCTTCGTGCGCGAGCGTGACCCAGACGCCGCCATCCGGCGGCGTGAACTGAACGGCGTTCTCGCCGAGATTCAGCACCAGTTGACGCAGGCGGATCCGACTTCCCCAGACGAAGATTCCGGTCTCGATCGTCAAATGCAGCGGTACGCCGTTCCCTTCGGCGTACATGCGGACTAACTCTCCGGCTTCCTGGAAGACGTCGCTGACATCGACGCGTTCGCGCATCTGCGCGTCCGTGTCGGCCCCCGCGACGGTGAAATCGCTGAGATCCCGCAGGGTCGCCGTGAGCGCGTCCACTTCCTCCGCCAGGTCCGCCAGAATCTGTTGATACTCGGCGGGCTGGCGGGGCGCACTCAGCGCCACATCAATGCTGCCTTTCATGATGGTGAGAGGGGTCAGCAGCTGATGCGAGACATCCGCGGTGAACTCCTGCAGTGATGCGAACGCATGGCGCAGCCTGTCGAGCAGATGGTTAATCGCTCCGCTCAATCGGGTGATTTCCTGATCTGCGGGCCCGGCGCTCACATGGCGGCTCAGGTCGGTGGCCTGGATCGATTCGAGGGTCGCGGCGATCCCGGCAATCGGGGTGAGAGCGCGACCGGCGATCAGTCGTGCGCCGAAACTGGTGGCGATGACGACGAGGGGTATCAGCACGAGTGACGCGATTCGAATCACGTCAAGCAGCAGCCCTACATCGCCGAGGCGACGGCCGAGCTGAAGATACGTCCCAGCCGGACGCGACAGCGGCAGACAGATAAACCGTATCGGGGCACCGCGCTGCAGAGATACGGTGAAGAACTGGGCCGACGTCGGACCCGACATGGCCGCGTGCAGCAGTGCCGTGTGCTCGCCGATACCGGGATCGCTCGCGGCGAGGCGTGCGGAGCGGAATAGCGTGTGGCCGGTGCCGTCGCGCACGATGAGCAGCGGGCCGACTCGTTCCGCGAGATCGAGTACTTCGAGCGAGTGGATGGGTTCGGCCGCAGTCGCGAGGCCTTCAGCGATGCGCCCCGCATCGTCGCCCAGCTCCTGGTCGTGGTGCGCATAGAGGGTCCGCGACAGCCATCCATACAGCAACAGGGCGAAGAGCGACACTGCCACTGTGACGATGCCGATATTGAGGAGCGTCAGCCGCGCGCGCAGCGTATGGATCACGGGCGACCCTCGGGCCTGAGCACGTATCCCTGGCCGCGGACGGCGTGGATGATCCGTGGCTCACCCGCGTCCTCGAGCTTTCCTCGGAGGTGATTGACATAGACGTCAATGACGTTCGTGAGCCGATCCCAGGTGAAGTCCCAGACGTGTTCGGCAATCATCGCGCGGGTGAGTACCTCCCCGGCGTGCTGCATCAGGTACGCGAGTAGCGAGAATTCTTTCTGGGTGAGGTCCACGCGTCGTGAACCGCGCCGTACCACGCGCTTGATAGGGTCCAGCGACAGGTCGCCGATCGTCATGATCAGCAGTTCCGATGGGCGTTGCCGCCGCAGCAGCGCCCGTACACGGGCGATCAGTTCCGACAGAGCGAACGGTTTTGTCAGATAGTCGTCGGCGCCGCTCTCGAGGCCCTTCACCCGGTCGGCGACGACTCCCCGCGCGGACAGCATCAGCACCGGTAGATCGAGCGAGTCCCGGCGCAACGCCCGACAGACGTCGAATCCGTCGAGACCGGGCAGCATGATGTCGAGCACCACCAGATCGTAGGTGACGGCGGCGGCTTGAGTGAGTGCAGACGGGCCATCGTCCACGACATCCACCGCAAAACCTTGTTCGGTCAGTCCGCGCTGGATGAACCCGGAGAGCTTACGCTCGTCCTCAACGACGAGCACGCGAACGGGTGGCGTGGATACGGCCATGGAATATGGCGGCCGGATTGTCGCCGGCCGTCCAGGCGACAGTGTAGTGCAGACCTCGCGTCAGCCCTTTCCCGGTGCGTCTGGCGTTTTCCCTTCGAGGAAGTCCTGCTCGTCGGGCATGCTCATCTCGGCGGGCGAACGCGGATTCAGCTTCTCCATGCGCGTCCGCTCCTCGTCCGTGAGCTGGGGCAGGTGCCGGATGAACCGGACGAGCTTCCAACTATCCGCCTCCCCGTCGTGGCCGCCGCTCCCCCAGGCCGGCATGCCGGTGAGTCGGATGCCGTTCTGGATGATATAGAAGAGTTCCCCATCCGACAGGTCTTGCGTCTGGGCGGCGCGCATGTCCGGCGCCTTCGGGTACATGTTCCGTCCCAATTCCGTATCGCCGCTGCCATTGTTCGCGTGGCAGGCTGCGCAGTGATCGGCGAAATGCGCGAGACCGGCCTCCAGGACCTCGGGTGTATCCGGGGCGGGGTTGGCGAGATCGCGCGCGCCGCGCGGAACGCCCATATGGCGCATCTGACGTGCGACCGCGACTTCGATAAAGGTCGGCTCGTCATGGGCGCTGAAGCCGTGCGCGGTCATGTAGTACACCACCGCGGCTGCGAGCAGGACGAACGTCACGAGGATCGCAAGCGCGACGTGATACCGCCGAGTCAGCTTCATGTAGCGTCCACCCTCAGATGCACCATATGCCGCGCGAGCGTCGCTGAGATTAAAAGGCATTCATCTAACCCGTACGGAGGGGCTTCGGCCGCCCTTCCCTCGGTATAGTCGATCGATGTCAGCGAATGGCGAACAGTATTCCAGACGGCAGCTCCTGCGACAGACCGGAGCACTGGGTCTGCTCGCGGTCGTGGAGCAATTGCTCCCCTCATACGTGCGGGCGTATTCGCTCCTCCCGGCCGAGCAGTCCGGGTCGCTCCCGGGACTGTCCGGCGAGGTGATCGATCTCACGATCGGCGAGACGCCGTTCCGCGTCGGGAGCCGCGCAGGCACGGCCCGGACGATCAATGGCACGTTGCCGGGCCCGCTGCTTCGCCTGCGCGAAGGACAGGACGTCACGCTCAACGTCACCAACCATCTGAGAGAGCCGTCGTCGATTCATTGGCACGGCGTGCTCGTGCCGAACGGCATGGACGGCGTGCCCGGCGTGAACTTTGCGGGCATTCCCGCCGGCGAAACCTTCGTCTACAAGTTCCGCCTCAGGCAGTCCGGTACCTACTGGTATCACAGCCATTCGCCCGGCCAGCTGCAGTCCGGCGTCTACGCGCCACTTATCATCGATCCGCGGCGGCCCGAACCGGCGCCCTACGACCGCGACTACGTCGTCATGCTGTCGGATTGGAGCTTCCTCTCTGAGGCGGAGATGCTTGGGCGCCTGAAGAAGAGTCCCGGCTTTTTCAACTTCCAACAGCGCACGATGGGCGAGTTCCTCGCCGACATGCGGCGCTACGGACGCGCCGCGACCATGGACAACTACCTGATGTGGGCGCGGATGCGCATGGATCCAACCGACCTCGCCGACGTGACGGGCGCCGGCTATACCTTCCTGATGAACGGCCTGACGGCCGAGGGGAACTGGACGGGCCTCTTCTCACCAGGCGAGCGGGTCCGGCTGCGGTTCATCAACGTCGGCGCGATGACGTTCCACGACGTGCGAATTCCAGGACTGCCGATGACCGTGGTGCACGCCGACGGACAGGACGTGCAGCCCGTGGAGATCGATGAGTTCCGGATCGGCCCGGCCGAGACCTACGACGTCATCGTCACGCCGGGGGACCGGGCCTACACCATCTTTTCCGAGACGCTCGATCGTAGCGGCTACGTGCGCGGCACGATCGCGCCGCGCGCCGAGATGACGGCGGAGATCCCGGCGCGTAGGCCGCGTTCGTTGCGGACCATGGGCGACATGGGCATGAGCATGGCGATGGACGAGCCTATGCCCGGGATGGCCATCGAAATGGATAAGAACGCGAAGGCCGGCGGCGCGCCTATGACCATGGGAACGCCGGGAGGCGAGCATGCCGGGCACCAGATGCCCGGTATGGCGATGCCCCCGTCGAAGGACGGAGCCGTCAAGCACGGCCCCGATTCGCACGGCAGCGGCAACCAGATGATTCCGATGAGCACGCGGCCGATGTGGAGCGACCCTGGCATCGGTCTTGGCGGCGAGGGACGGCGGGTGCTCGTCTACGCCGACCTCAAGGCGCGCGAGACGTTCGACCCCCGTGGCCCGGCGCGCGAACTGGAGATCCACCTGACCGGCAACATGGAGCGCTTCATGTGGTCGCTCGACGGCAAGAAGTTCTCGCAGGCGCCCGAGCCGATCCGGTTCAGGCTGGGCGAGCGGTTGCGCTGGACGTTCGTGAACGACACGATGATGGACCACACGATGCACCTGCACGGCATGTTCATGCAGCTCGACAACGGCGCGGGAGAGTACCTCCCGCGCAAGCACACGGTGCTCGTCAAGCCAGCGGAGCGGCTGTCGGTGCTGATCACGCCGGACGAACTCGGTCCCTTTGCGTTCCACTGCCATCTCGATCTCCACATGGCTGCGGGCATGTTTCGCGTGGTGCTCGTCACCGACGATCAGACGGAGGCGGAATGAAGGGAGCGGTGCTCGCATTCGGCCTGATTGGCGCATTGCTCGGGCCCGGACGCATCGTCGCGGCGGCAGCGGCGCAAACGGCCGCGGACCAGCCGCCGCCGGCCTTTCCTCAACGGTACCCGCCGGCAGGATGGCCCATGCCGGTCGAGGCACATCCCATCCACACCTACCTGGTGACCGAGAAGCTGGACGTGGCCCCGGGCTCGGACGGGGATCTCACCTGGGACGTCAATGGCTGGCACGGCGGCGACTTCAATCGTCTGTGGTTCAAGAGCGAGGGAGAACAGGCGTTCGGCAAAGCCGAACGCAATCTCGACGCGCGGCTTCTGTACGGCCGGTTCGTCCGGAAGTACTACGACGTGCAGATCGGAGGCGGCATCCAGACGGCGACCTTCCAGGACCGCAACGTCACGCGCGGACAACTCGTCCTCGGCCTCGAAGGCTTCGTACCGTACCGATACGATCTCTCGACGCAGCTCTTCATCAGTCCGAAGGGGCATGTGTCCGGCCGTGTCGAGTTCGTTCGCGATTACATGCTCACGCAGCGCCTCGTGATGCAGCCGCGGGTCGAGACCAACATCGCCGCGCAGCAGGTGGAGGAATTCGGCGTCGGCCACGGTTTGAACAACCTTGAGTTGGGGCTGCGCATGCGCTACGAGATCCGCCGGCAGTTCGGCCCGTATCTCGGCCTGTCATTCGACCGCCGCTTCTTCGGCGCCGCGGACTTGGCGCGTGCTGAGGGGCAGGATCCCGCGCGGGCACGGCTCGTGTTCGGCGTGCGGCTGTGGCGGTGAGCCGGTCATCCTCGGGGAACATGAGACACGGTCGGACGTTTGGCCGCCATGGAGCCCGTGCCATGATGTGTGTCCCTTTGTCGCGCATCGCCGCGCTCTTGCTGGCGGTGACGTGTCTCGCCACTCCGGCGGCCGCCCAGTCTCAGCCGTCGCCCTCGACTGGAGACCTTGCGCAGCGGATCCAGGCGCTCGAGGATCAGTTGCGGGCGCTGCAGTCGGAACTCGCGGCGTTGCGCGCTGCTGGCGCGCCCGCCACTCCAGGTCCGGCGCCGCAACTGGTCCTGCCGCCCCAGGCCGAACCGTCGGCATCGGCACCCCCGGCCGCCGTGGGCGCCGATGCCCCCACGGCTCAGAACCTGCCGGTGTACGCCGGCGCGTCGAGCAAGCCCTTCAACCCCGACATCGGCATCATCGGAAACTTCCTCAGCGCGGGCGGGGTCAGCCGCGGCGGCAGCAGCGCGCTGGCGCCGGTCCCCTTGATGACGCTGCAGGAGAGCGAAGCGAGTTTCCAGGCGGTCGTCGATCCATACGCGCGCGCCGACTTCTTTCTGGCGCTTGGCGAGAAAGGCATCGAGGTCGAGGAAGGGTTCATTACGTTTCCGACCGCCCCAGGGGGACTGCTGATCAAAGTGGGGAAAATGCGGGCCACGTTCGGACGGCTCAACGCGTTCCACAACCACACGCTCCCATGGACGGATCGGCCGCTGGTCATGTACAACTTGCTCGGCGGCGCCAGCGACGACCCAGACACCGGTATCAAGGATGCCGGTGTGTCGGTGAGCCGCCTCATTCCCGTAGGCAAGCTGTTCCTCGAGGCCACGGGAGAAGTGTTTCGGGGGGATTCCGGGACTCTCTTTCAGTCGAACCGGCGGCAGGACTTCAGCACTATCGGCCATCTACGCGCCTACACCGACCTGACCGAAGGTTCGAACCTGGAGATGGGTGCATCATTCGCGCGTGGTCATAACGACTTGGGCACCGGCCTCACGACGCGGCTGTATGGCGCGGACGTCACCTATCGTTGGAAGCCGTTGACGCGGGCGATCTACCGGTCGTTCGTGGGTCGGTCTGAATTGATGTGGAGCCGTCGGGATCAGCCGATGGGAGTGGCGCAGGCTTTCGGCACATTCGTATCAGGCGATTATCAGTTCGCCAGGCGGTGGGTGGCGGGCGGCCGGTTCGACTCGGCGGAGCGTGGCCGCGAAGTGAACGTGCGCGATCGCGGCTGGTCCGCCGTGCTGACCTTCTGGCCGAGCGAATTCAGTCAGCTGCGAAGTCAGTATCGACGCACCCGGTTCGGCGACCGCGACGAAGTTGCACACGAACTCTTCCTACAGGTGTTGTTCACAATTGGCGCACATGGTGCGCACGCCTTCTGAATCGGAGAAAAGTCCTATGCGACGCATCATTGCTTTCGCGGCGTTGACGCTCGCCGTGCCCTTGAACGCCACTGCGCACGTGACCGTCAGTCCGCGGGTGTCGAAGCCCGGCGTGCAGGAAACCTACACGGTCCGTGTACCCACGGAAAAGCAGGTGGCGACCACGTCGGTAGACCTCGAGGTGCCGGATGGCGTCACGATCTCGCGGGTGTCCGATATGGACGGCGCCCGACACGAGGAGAAGCGAACCGGTGATCGGGTCGTGGTGATTACCTGGACAAAGGAGATCACGCCGCGCGAGCGTGCCGACTTTACGTTCGTGGCGACCAATCCGGCGTCCAACACGAACGTCACCTGGGCCATCCGTCAGCACTACGCCGACGGTTCGATCTCGAACTGGACCCCGGCGACGAAGATTACCGACGTCTCCGAAGCGGCTGCCACCGGCGCCGGCGCGACGCAATCTTCACCGGCGCCCGAGTCGTCCAGCATCGAAACATGGCTAAAACAATACGATGCGGCCTTCAACGCGAAGGACTTGGACAAGTTAGCCACCTTCTATCATCCCGATGTCACGATTTACGAAGGAGGCGGCGTCAACGACGGATGGGTGGACTACCGCGACACGCATCTCGGCCCGGAACTGAAGGAGTTCCAGAACCTGCAATTCGGGCATACGAACACGAAAGTCTCGGTGCTTAGGGATGGCCGCGCTGCCTACGTGACGTCGAACTATTTCATCAAGGCGAAGATGGGGGATCGCGAGGTGGACAGTGCCGGACTCGAGACGCTCGTGTTGATCAAGGGGACGGACGGCGCGTGGAGAATCCGGCACTCGCACACATCCGCGGAAGCGCGGACCGCGTGGCCGTGCTGCCGCGCCATGCCGGCCAACCGGAACGCTTTGGTGCCGGTCTCCACAATCACCTGGGCCGGCGGTCGCGTCGCCAATCACGGGCCGAGCGATCGAGTCGGACGGCGCGCTTACTCGAGGATGGCGCCCTCGCCGTTGCGCACGCACACCTGACTCTCTTTCCCGCTTCTAAGGTCTAGCGTACACGGAAACGGCCCGCCGTGAAGCGGGCCGTTTCAGCTAGGTTAGGTAGCGGACTAGACGAGACCGACCTTCGCCAGCACGCACCCAGGACAGGGAGCCGTGGCGAACGCCGTTGTGGCAAGGGCCACTGGAACGAGCACAAGGGTCGCAATCAGAATCCTTTTCATAAACGCCTCCGGGTTGGGGTTGACGGGATTGGGAAATCGGCGAGCGCATCGAGAATCGCGCAGCGCGGCGTTGCGTCACGGCAGCAATCGGTCACGAGTCCTGCCAGCGCCTGTTCAATGGCGCGAAGCTGCGCGATCCGCTGGCGCACGTCGGCCAGCTTGGCTTCCGCCACGCGACGGACGCGGGGTCGGTCACGTACTGCGGACGGTCGCAACTCACTCAGGGCTTTGGCTTCGTCCAGCGAGAAGCCGAGATCCTGTGCGCGCTTGATGAACCGGACGAGCGCCACGGTGTCCTGTGGGTACTCGCGGTAGCCGTTTTCGCGGCGGGTCGGGTCAGGCAGCAGCCCTTCACGCTCGTAGAAGCGCAGGGTCTGCCGATTGACTCCAGCCTCAGCCGCCACTTCACCGATCCGCATGACGCAAGTATGAACGGTGTACCTACGTGCAAGGTCAAGCGGAATCATCAGGGCGGTCCAGCAGCCCGTGCTATGCGTAGCGGTAACCTATGCCCAAAACCCCCAAGCCTCGGTTCGTGGGCAAAATTGTAGCGTCACTTCACGCTGCTTGACCCGCTTTAGAGTTTTGTTTGGAGGTGGGGTCTGTCGAGGGGGCGAACCGGACGTCCGCTCGCTGACAGCCGCGCCAC